>DAOTAI010000600.1:0-2491 GCA_035593865.1 Acidobacteriota bacterium | reverse complement strand
AGGTAAGCCAGGTTGCCCAGGATGGCGTGTTCCCCGCAGACCAAGTTGTAGCGGGATCGCTGGTTGGCCGCATCCCAGAACTGACTCCGCTCTCCCTGGCCGACAGGGTCCCAGCTGATAGACACATATCCACGCTTGGCCAGGCGCTGGCAAATGTACTGGTAATGGATCTTGCCGTTGGTCGAATGCCCGCAGGGAACGAGGACTGCCGGCATGGGCCCGGACCGCCCTTCCGGAATCCACACTAGAGCAGTGACGTAGTATCGCGGCAGACTCTCGAAAATGACTTTCTCGATCCGGTAGCCCTCCTGCCGGACCGTACCGACCAGACGCGGGTTAAGAGGCGTCTTGGTCTGTGGCAACCCTCCGATGTTCTTCAGCAGATTCTCGCGCAATTCCTCCTGCAAGCGGAGCATATCCTGCTCGCTGCGAATGGAGCGAAGCCGTTCCTGCCGCTGATCGTCCTGTTGCCAGGCCTTCTGCAGCAGGTAATGCAGGTAAGGAGTGATGGCAGGACCTTCCTTAACCGGTTCCGGCAAGACTGTCAGGTCCTGCTCGCTCGGTGTCGACCCCTGAACGCCTATGCACAGTGTGAGAACAAAAACGAAAGTCAGGATAGTAATGCGTCTTTTCACGGCGACCTCATATGAAACGGGGAGCGGCCGCGTTCAGGCCCTTACGGCGCTGCGCGCCTTCGAACAACCGGTCTTTCCCGCCTCCACTGCCTGCTCCCGGCACTGTTAACCCAAACCTATTCGAGATAACCAAGTCCCTTTAATCGTTCCTCGATCTGCTCGTCGCTGGGCGTTTTAGGTTTGTCCTCCGATTGTCGCAAAGCTTTCTCGAGAACGTGTGCAACGTATTCCTCCACGGAGCTGTAACCCTCACGTTCGGCCTGGCGTCGGCAACGTTCCAGCAAATCTCGGTCAATCTTGATTTTCGATCCAAACACGTTCGCTTCCCCCGTACTAGAAGATAACCCTACCCTTCATCGTTGCATCTTTTTTCACCCCGAACTCCTGGAGGATCGTTGGAGCAAGGTCCGCCAGGGAAGGAGCGGCAACCCGGATCGGCCGATTGGTCAGGAGAATACCAGGTACCAGCTCGGGATCCATAAGATGGTCGCCACTCCATTCGTCGGTATTGTCAGCCAGGACCCGGTCTGAAAAGAGTCCCAGCACGCTTTCCCAGGAAGCACGGTAGCCCCGGTTATAACAGACCACCAGATCGGGACCTTTTGATGTCTGATTTCCGGTATAGACCCGATCGGCGCGAAGAACTCGAGTGATCACCTGCTTCCCCGTCTCCGGATCACGAACCTCGACCAGCTTTTTACGCAGCTCTTCCAGCAGTTGGTCTCTCTCCTCCATTGAAACGCAACCGTACTTCTCTCTCCCGGCCAGGTTCAGATAAAGCCCCGTGAAACCGAGTCCATACGCTCGAGTGCCTGACCAGTCGAACTCTGCCAGGTAAGCGGCGCCCGTCCCGCGCCGGCGGGCCGCGTAGCCTTCCTGTTCGAGCCAGTTGTTCAAGCTGAAGGCGCGCGAGAACCCGGCGAAACCGTGATCGGAAAGAGCAATGACCAGGGTGTCCGGATCGACACGCGACAGAGCATAGCCGAGCAAATGATCCATATCACGGTAAACGTTCTCGATAGCTTTATCGAAGGGCTGTCCCGGCGTTTCCATTTGCCGCCAGAACATGTGCTGAACCTGGTCGGCCCGGCCGCTGTAGAAGAACAGCACCCCGGCATCAAACCTCTTCAAGTGGTAGTCGAGAAGTCGAAGCTCTTCATCACGCAAGAGCTCCGATTGTGACCAGAATTCTTCCTGGTCCAGTATGCCGGCGGAAACCGATTTTGTATCCTCCGGGATCCCGAGTGTCGAGAAGTGACCAATGGCCTCGAAGAGCTGGGGCGCATAGCCGGCAGGTTGCGAAATAGGAAGAACGGGATCCGAGGGATCAATATTGACAGGGCTCGCATACAGTCTAAAGTCGGGTCGAATCTGCTTCAGATAAAAGCGGACGATCCCCTTAATTGTCGCTATGCCGAGAGGCAGCATTTCAAACTCGACCGGAATCCAATCGCTCCATTCCCCTGGCTTCAACAAGACCTGGCGGTCTTGAATCGTTAGCTTGGCTACCGGATTAGTGGAATCGATGAAAACCGTGAAAGGGACCTTAAGCTGCGGCTGCTTTGAATCCAGTGAGTTTGGAGGCCCGAGCAGTTCCGCGTCAACGCGGTCCTGCCTTACCTTTAAATAGAAAACGCGACCGCCGGACACCTCACCGTAGCTACCCGCAGGCTCATCGGTATAAAAAGAGAAGGTCCCGTAAGTTCCCTCCAGGTCCGGAGTTCCCATGCCCGACAGTTGCCTGGCCGGAGAATCGGTCGGGGGATAGTTGGCAGGAATGCGGATTATGGTGCAGGGAACGTCGTGATCTTCCAGGAACTCCCAAAAGGCGCGTCCCTGCCGGTTCAATTTGATCT
>DAOTAI010000599.1:0-2495 GCA_035593865.1 Acidobacteriota bacterium | reverse complement strand
ACCTGCTCAGCTCCGTCATGATGGCAATGGAGTTCGTGAAAACAGTGAAACTACCTCTACCCCCTAAATGAGCCGCCAAGTGAAAAGTCGTAGATCCGTCATTGATCAGCACAGTCCCGGCAGCCTGGAGCTCGTCGGCCGCGGCTCGGCCAATGGCCTGTTTCAGTTCGAAATTAGTCGCAACCCGACGTCGGTAGGCAGATTCGATGGAGCTCTTCAGCATGCAGCCGCCGTGCGTCCTGACAATCGCGCCCTGTGCGTCGAGTTGGTCAAGGTCGCGACGGATAGTTAAAGCAGAGACACCGAATAGCGACGCCAGCTCCTCGACGCTCACCTCCGACTGAAATGCGCGCAGCCTGGCCAGTATCTGATCCTGTCGTTGTTCTGGTTTCATCGGGCCCTTCTGAGCGTTTCGTTCAACAATAATGAACTATATATTCAAAACTGCCCCAAATCAAGCCTAACAGCTCGGTCCCTGGCTGTTTTCTGCGGAGACAGGTTCGCGCCATCCCGCCCTCTTAACTCCCGGGTAAACGCAGTGGTTCTGGAAACAAAACTAAATACCTGGGTGGTGAATGTCGGATTTTGGAGGGTTCCTACCCGCAACCAGCGGGCGGAGAACTTTAAAGATGCGCTTCGCTGTCAGTAGGCAGCGGGCCAATGGAGTGTGTGCGAATGCCGGTCAAGCTCGGAGCCGAGAGCGGGCCGGAATAGCACGGCTGCCCAGATTCGCTTGTGCCGCTCGAGGGCTTCTTACCGCCCGATTTCCGGGCGGCCGGCGCAGCCGGTTGACTTCCATCGGCACAAGGGCGTGAAGGCACGAGAGATCGACTGTAGCACGGCTGCCTCTTCTTCGGCTTTCCGGGGATGCTCTCCCCAGAACTGTTTTAAGACATCCGCACACCTTTCCGGGTGATCCTGCCAGAGCGACGGGTCGACGATCGTCAGGGCGGCGGCGGCCCCGACCGCGTATCGGCGAGGCTCGATTCGCTGATCGAGAGCCAGGCGAATGGTGCCGATCAGGCGATCGTCCCAACCCAGTTTTCTTTCCGGGTCCCGGCCGACGCGTTCGGCGGTGTCTTTCAGAAAAGGGTTGGTCATACGCTCCAGCAAGTCGTCAACGTAGTCCCGGTAGCCGTCAGGAGTGAAGAGCGGGTCGACACCCTGGTACTTACGCACCAAGGCGCCTCCCGACTCCTCAATAAAAGCCTCGCGCAGAAACGAAAAGATGGCGCTGTGCTTCAATTCCGCGATATATCGCTTCCCGGCCACCATGGCGAGGTAGGCAGCCAGTGCATGGGTGGCGTTGTGGCCGAAAAGTTTTGCCTCCTCGAAAGGCAACAGATCCTCTTTTTCCAGAAAAACACGGATTCCCCGTTGAAACGCGGGTAAACCGTCCTCAAAGTCGATCTTCGAGATCAGAATGCGGTTAAACGCCTCAACGAGGAAGGCGCGCCTGTCGTCCGGAGTCACTTTTTCAAGCCGTTGCTGCTCGATCTGCTCCGGGTCTGACACTACACCGCTCATCTTCCCGATGACCGTGTTGAGGAAACGCACACGTCGCCCGATCTCTGGGCGTTCCTGGGGAGGAATTTGCTCGAAAACCTTTTCTCTCAGAATCTCGGCCGCGTGGTTATGGTTTTCGGCCGCATAGATCACGGCCAGCGGGCCGTTTCGACGCCCCTTCAGGCGCAGCCCCTCCGCCAGCAGACAATGAATGCTGCCAGGCCGATTCGAGACATAGAAGGCAACGCTGGGCACTGCAGTGGCGATTTCGCTGGCCTCGGCAATTGCTTCAATTAGCGCCTCCTGGCTTTCCGGATAAGCCGGATCATGGATTTCGATCGGTCCGACGTCGGCCGACTCGACGCCCTCCGGATGCGCAATATTCACCCGAAAGTGTCCGCGGTTCCGGCGCACGGCAGCAACGAGTTCCGGCATCACCTCCGAAACGACCATGCGCCCGAAACCGCCGGATTTGAAGGCTTCGAATAAGAACAGCCCCGCTTGGATGGCGCCGAAACCAATACCAACAAACGTCCGGTTTCCTGCGAGCGCCACGTTTTCAACTCCTATCGACGTTCAGATAGTGGTCCTCGTCCGCCGCCGTCCAGCGTTCCACGCTCTTGATCTGGCTGGTTCGCCGGTGGGGGTAGATGATCGCCTTGCCGTCAATCTGCTGAGCCTTGATCATTTCGAGAAACTCAATCGCATGATCGAGGTCGCCTATCCTGGTGATGTGAGCGGCGGGATCCAGACTCCCGTCGGCCATCAGTTCGAGGGTGCGAGCCACATCCCAGGGGGAACCTCCGCTCGAGCCGGTCACGTTGATTTCCTTGTAGTGAATGATCCCCGTGTCGAGCCCCACGACTTCCTCACCTTTTTTCAGGCCGCCAAACAGGTTGAGTACGGCTCCCCGGGCCGTGCAGGCGATACCTGCGGCGATCGCCGGGGCGACGCCGACCGCCACAATGACGTCATCGGCGCCTTTATGG
>DAOTAI010000598.1:0-2505 GCA_035593865.1 Acidobacteriota bacterium | reverse complement strand
CTCGTTGGGCTCATAACCCAAAGGTCGAGGGTTCAAATCCCTCCCCCGCAACCAAGTTTAAAGCAAGGGCCGCAATAGCTTGCGGCCCTTTGTGTTTTGAGCGGATTTGGCGATTTCGCCCGAAATCGTATCCGCGATGCTTTGAAGCCAACCAAGCCGGTGGTTGCGGAAACCACGCTCGGCTTCCTCGCCTCTTTGATCTCGATCGCTCAAATCTAGGTGATGTTCGATCCACGATTCGGGCGGTATACTGAAGTCAACTGATGGGCTTTAGAGCCACACAAGCAGCGTGAGCGGAAAACGACTGGCGTCTCCTCCGTAGTCTGCTAGGAGACGGCTACGAACGTTCGGGCGATCTGAGCCAGGCGATCGCGGCCTAATGAGAAGTCACTGGCCCTGAATCCGAAGAATTGGGAACTGTTTGATCGGCTTGAAGCTTTGCGTGCCAAACAAAATAGCAAAGAGCAATGAAGACGTGGGAGCCTTGGTCTCGAACGGTTTTGAGCTTCATTTGTGCCGCAAACGTGGTCACAGCATCCACCGGTACCCGGATGGCGTGTCTAAACCCAGCTCACCATTCGTCTTTGTGCCGTGTGAGATTGTCTAGGCGGAGCGAGCCAGAGTCCGGACTTCCTTTTCCAGGCGGTCACCAAGACGATCCTTTTCTGTCTCCAGATCAAATCGCGATTGTAAGTTCGTCCAGAAGCGCTCGGACAGTCCGAAGTATTTCGACAGTCGCAATGCAGTATCAGCCGTTATTGCTCGCTTTCCCTGTACGATCTCGTTGATTCGCCGAGGCGGAACCGAAATCTCTTTTGCCAAGCGGTATTGACTGATCTTCAGCGGTTTCAAAAATTCTTCACTTAGAATCTCTCCGGGGTGAACCGGCGGCAACTTCTTCGTCATATAAGCCTCAATGATAGTCGACGATCTCTACGTCAAAGGCGTCTCCCTCCTGAAACCGAAAACAGACTCGCCATTGGTCGTTCACTCGAATACTCCATTGACCCTCTCGATCTCCGTGTAGCTTTTCAAGTTGGTTACCTGGAGAGACACGCAGGTCTTCGAGTCTCTCCGCTGCATCCAGGACTTCGAGTTTCCGCTGCATTCGGCGTTGAACATCAGCGGGAAATCGTCGGGAGCCTTCGCGACGGAAAACCTTTTCGGTTTCTCTACTGGCGAAGCTCCTGATCACGAGGGAATAGTAACGCGAAACGTTAATAACGTCAAGCGTTACTAGAACGCTTCTCTATTTTCTGAACGACATTTCAATGCTCCGGGATCGGGTTGAAGACTATGTACCTCTGGAGAGGTATTCGTTGAGGAGCATCAGCAGGAGTTCCCGCTTATATGCTGACGTTGACATTGTCCGTCTGACCTCCTCCGTTGAGTTCAAGAGTCCCGCCTCAACGAGAACCATTCCGACCTATGAACCGTCGCGAACCGTGGCCGCCGGAATCCTATATCAGCCGGCATCGCTCGTCGCCGAAGCACCGAATGCAGCCTTCACTGACGGTCTCATTAAAACCAATATGGTGAACACGCCCAATACGGTGCCGAACGGAACGAACATGCAAGCCACAGCTGCCATGACGAGGCAAAAGGTGTAGTTAACCTGCCTTCGCAGATACCTTCCGGTCAAAATCAACAAGGTACAGAAGGCCAGGCCGATGAGGATGAAAGCGCCAGAAAAAGCTATCATGAAAACGCCAACCACCCTTGTTACTGTTTCGTCGCCCGAGTCCTCACTTGGAAGAGCGCCAGAAAGCATGAGGATGCCGAGGGCAAGGTAAAGTAGCGGAAAACAAGCGAATACGGCTGCAATACCGGCAACGACGTAGTGGAAGATTGAAAGTACTCTAAGATGTTCTGCGTCCTCTTGGTTCATGAGGCCTCCCCTCTTCGTTCATGCCTTGCGTCGCCTAACGGCCCGGGTTCGACGGCCCGCCAGCCCCCGCAACCGAGCAGGTCCGCTGCAACGGTTGTCACGCAATGCCGGATGACGGCCAAGCCGCCGGTTGGTCCACGCTCCTGCATTGTTTCCACCGTTCGAAATCGGTGCCTGATCCCTGCTAACGATACGGCCAAGGCGCTTTCATGTAAATCCCTACAGCTGGTCTGCGTCGCCGGCTTCTTCCTCCGGTCTCTCGGCCAGACAATGAAATGCCATTTTATGAAAACGAATGCCGTGCTCAAGAAAGACTGGATGATCTGGTACTTGTTCAGGGACCGGGACAAAGCCGAGCTTAGCGAAAAAGGGCACTGAAGTGTTGCGCGAGATGGTATAGACGACTCGACACCCTTCGTGGGAAAGGAGCGCCAATCCATACACCCAGGACGGATGCACGGCCAGGAGCCCTCGGTCTTCTTCGTCGACAAGCACCTCCAAGAACGGTCTCAGCTCGATCGGGTCTGCGCCAGTGAATCGGCCGATTTGTAGTGACAGCAAATTTAGCCCGGATTTCTCACACACTTAATGAAAAAAGGGCCGCCTTTTGTGGTATA
>DAOTAI010000072.1:0-15414 GCA_035593865.1 Acidobacteriota bacterium | reverse complement strand
AGGACCGGGACATGTTCCTTTTGACCAGATCGAAATGAATGTGGCCAAGGAACGCGCCCTTTGTGCTGATGCGCCTTTCTACGTCTTAGGCCCGGTTGTCACCGACATAGCTCCTGGGTACGACCACATCACGTCCGCGATTGGCGCGACCATGGCCGCTTTTGCGGGTGCTTCCTTGCTCTGCTATGTCACTCCGAAGGAACATCTCGGGCTTCCGAACTCCGAGGATGTAAAGCAGGGTCTGATTGCCTATCGCATTGCCGCGCACGCTGCGGATATCGCCAGGCACCGTCCGGGTGCGCGCGAATGGGATGACGAAATGTCCAGGGCCCGGGCCGCCTTCGACTGGAGCCGGCAATTTTCGCTGGCTATAGATCCTGAGACTGCCCAGGCCATGCACGATGAGTCGTTGATAGAAGACAGCTTTCGACAAGCCGATTTTTGTTCCATGTGCGGCCCTGAATTCTGTTCGATTCGACTTAACCGCGGCCTGAAAGGAAAACTTGGGAGCTGCGAAGCGGCGGATCATTGCCCTGACTGATTCTCGATCCGACAATCTCAGACTTGTCTAGGATGAACCAACCCGCAGGTTCGGGTCGGGCGAGATATTCCAGGGATCGCTTTCGCCGGCCTCGGCCCTCAGGTACGCCGCGGCGGCGATCATGGCGGCGTTATCGGTAGTGAGCGAGGGCCGCGGAAATAAAACCGGGGTTCGAGTGCCTGAAAAATGTTCGATGGCGCGGCGGCGCAGTTCCTGGTTGCAGGAGACGCCGCCCGAGATATGAATAGAGGCGACCTCGCGCTCCTCGAGCCCTCGCTCGATACCCGCTAATAGCTGGTCAATGATCCGGCTTTGATAACTGGCCAGGAGGTCCAGTAGCTGCTTCGGCAGTCTTTCCGGATCTTCGGTCTCGTCCGGCGTTCGTGGCTGAATCCCGTTCGCTTGTGCGTACCTGACGGCAGCAGACTTGATGCCGCTGAAGCTGAAATGAAAGCCCTCGTCGGTGAATTTGGGGAGCGGGAAGCGAATAGCCTCAGGGTCTCCGTAACGCGCAAGGCGTTCGACGACCGGGCCCCCGGGGTATCCGAGGCCGAGGAACTTGGCTATCTTGTCGAGCGCTTCGCCGGCTGCATCATCGGTCGTGCGGGCCAGCTCCTCGGGACTGGAGGGTTTTTCGAGATAATAAAGGCTAGTGTGACCGCCCGACACAACCAGCGACAGAGCCGGAAGCGGAGCGTCCGGATGCTCAAGGAAGACCGAGGCGATATGACCTTGCAGGTGGTTCACTGCAAGAAACGGTATCTGCAGAGCAAAGGCCGCCGATTTAGCGTAAGTAAGACCAACCATCAGGGCGCCGATCAACCCGGGTCCCCGGGTTGCCGCGATGACATCGAGATCCCGCCAGCTGACGGGAGTCCCCTTAGAACAAGCTTCCTCAAAACAGGCGTCGACGACCAGGCAGATGTTATCGACGTGCTCGCGGCTTGCCAGTTCGGGCACCACTCCGCCGAAAGGTACATGTATTGGTATCTGCGAGGCGACAACGCTCGCGAGGATGGTCCGGCCGTCCTGGAGCAGGGCCGCGGCCGTTTCATCGCAACTTGATTCGATCCCGAGTATGAGCAAAGCAGAACCTCCGACCGTGGCGCTCGGAAGGTGCAAAGACACGGTGTTGTTATCCGTGTTATCCGCGTGATCCGCGCTATCCGCTGGCACCAACCCGAGGATGATACGGATCGCGCCGATAACACGGATAAGAACACCGGGTTTTCACAGCTTCTCAGCCGGCAGCATCCGTTTTCATCCGGGCGCCAATCGTTCCAAAACACTCTATTATAGAGATGAACCTATGAGTAAAGGTCGGATTCTGGTGACTGGTGCAAGCGGACAGGTGGGGTGGCATCTGTGTCGGTACCTGACCGCTCAGGGATACCGGGTAACGGGCACTTATCATGCTAACCAGCCGGTGATTCCGGGAGTTGAGCTGCGCCCTTTGGACTTGTCCAACCCACAAGGTTTGTCAGATTTCGCCGGCTACGACTATTTTGCCGTGATTCACGCGGCGGCCCTGACCAGCGTTGACCGGTGCGAAAAGACACCGGATCTGGCCCGCCGTGTCAATTCGGAAGCCACGCGCCTGCTGGCTGGCCTGTTCCATCCAGAGACCCGATTCATCTACTTTTCGACTGACCTGGTTTTTGACGGGGAACGGGGCGGCTATCGTGAGAGCGATCCGATCAATCCCGTCAATGTCTACGCCGGGACCAAGGCCGGCGGCGAGCAAGCGGTTCTGGCGCGCCCCGGAGGGGTGGTCGTGCGGCTGGCGCTTTCCTATGGTTTTGCGACTCCGTTTTCCTCCGGTTTCACCGCCGTTATGAAGGACTGCCTGGATGCCGGAAAACCTGTGCGGCTCTTCGTTGATCAGTTCCGCACGCCGGTTTACGTGGGCGACATCGTCCGGGCGATAGAAAGGCTCATTACGCAGCAGCCGCAGCACCAGGTTTATCACCTGGGGGGAGCAGAACGCGTAAGCCGCTGGGAATTCGGCTGTCGATTTGCTGACGTCTTCGGATATGACCGGGCATTATTGCTGCCGACAAAAGCCGCCGAATCGGGCCTGGTGGTGCGAGGAAAAGATTGTTCGCTCGATTGCTCCCGGTTTGCGAACGAGTTCTTCCAGACCTGTGAGGTGCTGGAGGGACTGCGTCGGATGCAACAAGGAGTATACTGACCGTTTCTATGCTCATCCTCGGCATTTCGGCCTTTTATCATGACAGCGCCGCGTGTCTGCTTCGCGATGGCCGAATTGTCGCCGCCGTTCAGGAGGAGCGCCTCACGCGGGTCAAACATGACAGCTCCTTTCCAGTACGGGCTATTCAATCATGCCTCGAGATCGCCGAATGCCGGATCGAAGATGTGGATTTCGTGGTCTTTTATGAAAAACCATTTCTAAAATTCGAAAGGCTTCTGGAGACTTACGTCAGACGCGCGCCTCGCGGCTTTGCCTCATATCGAAAGGTCCTTCCGCTTTGGGTAAAGGACAAGCTCTGGATGAAGCACTGGATTCAGCAGCGATTGAACTACGGCGGCCCCATCCTCTTTAGCGAGCACCACGAGTCGCACGCAGCCGCAGCCTTCTTTCCCTCGCCTTTTGCATCGGCGGCGATCGTGACTGTAGACGGCGCCGGCGAATGGACAACCGCTGCCTGGGGCAAAGGGGAGGGAAACGATCTGAAGCTGGATTACGAAATCCGCTTTCCGCATTCTTTGGGTTTGTTATACACCGCTTTCACTTACTACCTGGGATTTAAAGTTAATTCTGACGAATACAAGGTTATGGGCCTGGCGCCTTACGGGCAACCGGTCTATCAGGCACAGATAGAAGAGGAATTGATCCGGCTTCACGATGACGGCTCATTTCGGCTGAATCTCGACTATTTCAACTACGAAACCGGCTTTACGATGACTTCCGAGCTTTTCGAGAAGCGTTTTGGAGGTCCGCCTCGTAAGCCGGGTGAACCTTTGACCCAGAGACACAAGGACCTGGCCGCCTCTATTCAGGCGGTGACTGAAAAGGCGATGCTGCGGCTATGCCGCCGGGTGCGGGAGGAAACTGGAGAAGAGCGCCTTTGTATGGCTGGGGGAGTGGCGCTCAACTGTGTCGCCAACGGAAGAATTTTGCGTGAAAGCGGTTTTCGTGAAATCTGGATTCAGCCGGCTGCGGGAGATGCGGGCGGCGCGGTAGGAGCGGCGCTGGCCCTTTACCACCGGTTTCTGGGAAAACCAAGGGAAGTCGATGGATCGTGTGATGGAATGGGATGGGGATATCTCGGGCCCCGGTTTGATGGCGAGAGCGTGCGACGAGTGCTGGACAATGCGGGCGCCCAATACGAAGAATTACCGGAGCCCGAATTGATTCGCCGGACTTGCCTGAAGCTGGCCGAGGGCGCTGTGGTCGGCTGGTTTCAGGGCCGTATGGAATTTGGACCGCGCGCGCTCGGAAACCGGAGCATTCTGGCTGATCCGCGCCACTCGGGGATGCAGGCGAAACTGAATCTTCGGATCAAGTTCCGCGAGTCTTTCCGGCCTTTTGCTCCGTCGGTCCTGGAAGAGAGGCAGGCGGAGTTCTTTGAGTCTGACTATCCGAGTCCCTACATGCTTCTCGTCAGTCCTGTTGCTGCTGATAAGCGGGAATGCCTCCCCGCCGTCACGCACGTAGACGGCTCGGCTCGTGTTCAGACGGTCAACGAGCAGCAGAACGGCCGTTACTACCGGCTTATTCGGGGCTTTGCGGACCTGACGGGCTGCCCGGTCCTGGTCAACACCAGCTTTAATGTCCGCAATGAACCAATCGTTTGCTCACCCCAGGATGCTTACAACTGTTTTATGCGGACGAATATGGATGTCCTGGTCATGGAGCAGTTTTTTCTGACTAAAGAGGGCCAGGAGTGGGAAAGGCCATGAGGAGGACAGTTGGCACTCTAAAGGCGGTGGGGGCGCTTTTTTACCGGCTCTGGATGAGGTTTGTTCGGCGGCTTGCAGCGCTGAACACCTTTGTTCTTATGGCGTTTTCTTTTTACATTCTGGTGCTGCCAATCGGTCTTGTTCGCCGGATACTGGCGCGAGGAAAGGAGCAGGAAGGGTGGATCAGGCGTGAACCGTTAGCGCCTGACCATTACCGGAAGCAATACTGAGAAGGTGTGAGAGAATGGCGTGCTCTCATCCTCGGTTATCCGCCGGTTTGGTCCCGCGGAAAGCACGGATTGCGCGGATAACGCGGATAAGTGCGCTGATTTTTTTTTCACGAACTGTAAGGCATAACGTCAGTGGGTAGTCCTCGCCCCGCGTATAGACTCCTGATACAATTCCCGAGAATGTCCGATTTCAGAAAGCTTTTCCCGTATATCCGCTCATATCTCCATCTTCTGGTTATTTCCCTGGTGCTGCTGGTGCTGAGCGGAGCACTGGAGGCCGGCATCGTTCTTATGCTCGAGCCGATCTTCAACCAGTGGTCTTCGGGAAGCGGGACCCAGACCACGCGGCTCGTCGGCTATGTTCTTCAGCCTCTTCGGAATCTGGGAATTAACGAGCGGAGCATTCCTCATATCGCCCTGCTCCTGGTTCTTTTTTCTTTTCTGAAGGGCATCTGCCTGTATTTTGCCGAGTACGCGATGAGTTACAGCGGGCTGCAGGTGGTCGCCCGGCTTCGTAAAGACTTGTACAGTCATCTGCTCAATCACTCCCTGGCTTTTTACTCTCGTAACTCAACCGGAAAACTGATGTCCAGGGTGATATCCGACACCGAGCGGATTCAAGAGACGGTAAGCAAGACCCTGGCCGATTACGCCCGGCAGAGTATTCTGCTGGTGGCCTTCCTGGTGATCATTTTTCTCCTCGACTGGAAACTCTCTCTCTTGTCGCTTCTGATTGCCCCGTTTGTACTGGTGATCACTCTGCGTCTGGGTCGCCGGGTACGCGGTGCCAGCACGCGAAGCCAGGAGAACCTGTCGGAAGTGTCCAACCGTTTGCAGGAAACGATCGCAGGCCAGCGAATAGTCAAGGCATTCGGCATGGAACCGTACGAGAAAAGGAAGTTTGACAAGACGGTCGATCAACTTGTGGGGGCAAGTCTGAAAGTGGCGCGGACAAGCGCTCTGAATTCACCGGTGGTCGAGTTCGTCGGTTATTTCGCGTTCGTTCCGTTCCTGTTCTACGCTCATTATCAAATCAGCCGCGATGCCCTGACCCTGGGCGCCTTTGCCACTTTTGTAGTCTCGATCTTCAGGCTCTGGGAGCCGATGCGGAAGATCTCGCGCATGCACCTGCACATCCAGCAGGCGTTCGCTTCCTCCTCACGGGTTTTCGAACTGTTGGAAACCCGCCCAGAGATTGTCGATGCTCCGGGCGCAAGCCCGCTGCCTCCCTTTCATTCCGCGATCCGCTTTGAAGGAGTGTCGTTCGAATACAAGACTCACTCGAAGCTTCCGGCACTTCGCGATATCGACCTGACAATCGGAGCTGGAGAAGTCGTGGCGCTGGTGGGACCGAGCGGGGCAGGGAAGACCACGTTGGCAGGTTTAATCCCACGGTTTTATGATCCGACGGAAGGGCGAGTAGTGATTGACGGAATCGATATTCGCGCCACTCAACAGACGTCCTTACGCCGACAGATCGCAATTGTTACGCAAGATACTTTTCTGTTCAACGATACGGTACGCAACAACATCTCCTATGGTCGAGAGGACTGCACCCTGGAGGAGGTGATTGAAGCAGCCAAGGCGGCTCTAATTCACGATTTTATCGCAAGCCTGCCGCAAGGTTACGACACAGTCATCGGGGAGCGGGGGCAGCTGGTTTCCGGCGGTCAGCGCCAACGACTGGCGATTGCCAGGGCAATCCTGAAGAACGCCCCGATCCTGATTCTGGACGAGGCCACATCATCGCTCGATTCTGAGTCAGAAAGACTTGTCCAGGAAGCGATTTATAACCTGATGCGGCGTCGGACTACAGTGGTTATCGCACACCGACTCTCGACTGTCCGGATGGCCGATCGAATCGTGGTGATGGAGGGGGGCAGAATCGTTGAAATCGGGACCCACGAAAGCCTGATGGCGCACTCCGGTGTTTACCGAAGGCTGTACGACCTGCAGTTCAGCGAGGAGAGCAGCTTGAGCCGTCGATGAAGACAGATCTTCGTTGAACGGAGGAACGATCGATATGCGGAGCATGACGGGATTTGGCCACGCCGAAACGGTAGTCGCCGGCCTGACGGTGGTTATAGATGTGAGATCCGTAAACGGGCGATTCCTGGATATTAACATCCGGCTGCCCCGGGAATTAGTGGCGCTTGAACCCGATCTTCGGGCTGAAGTCCAGAGGAGCCAGATTTCCAGAGGTCGCATCGACATCATGGTCTCAACTTCTATGGTCGCGGCCCAACAGGATATAAACGAGGCCATGCTGGAGGCCTATCTCGAGGTGGCGTCCAAGCTGAATGCCAAGGGCATACCCGGGGAGTTGACGATCGGCACACTGCTCCAGTTGCCCGGAATTATCGGTGCTCCGCCGTTTGAGTATAGCTCCGATGAAGTGAAAGCCGCAGTCCGATCCGCCGTCGCCCGCGCGCTTGAGCAGGTCTTGGCGGCCAGACAGATTGAAGGCGCTGCACTCAAACGTGATCTTGACAGCCGAATCGACGTTCTCAAGGAGCTTGTTCAGAAAATCGCTGCGCGGGGCGCAGAAGCTCGTGAATACTACCACGAGAAGCTGCGCCAGCGTCTCCAGGAGGCCCTCGCCGGGCAGGCGGTGGACCAGAGCCGGCTCGCCCAGGAACTGGTCTATTATGTCGAACGATCCGACACCAGCGAGGAGATCACACGCCTGTTGTCGCATTTGGAGCGTTTTGCCCAGTTTCTGAGAAACGACAGCGGCGAAAACGTGGGGAAGCAGCTCGACTTTCTTTGCCAGGAAATGAGCCGCGAGATGAATACGATCCTCTCGAAATCCCCTCTTGCAGACATTGCCCAGATGGGCGTCCAAGGAAAGGCAGAAATCGAAAAGATGAGGGAGCAGGTTCAAAATGTCGAGTAGAGGCAGCCTTATCGTCATCAGCGCCCCTTCCGGTTCAGGGAAGAGCACGCTGGTACGCGGCCTGTTCGAGAAGCTGCTGGAAACCCCGGGGCTGGTTTTCTCCGTCAGCCACACGACCAGGAAGCCTCGCGCGGGCGAAGTTCACGGCAAGGATTACTACTTCGTCTCCGAAAAAGAATTCAGGGAATTACTGGAGGCTGATCGGTTTCTCGAATACGCAGAGGTTTACGGCAACTGGTACGGGACGAGCCGCCTTGAGGTTCAGTCGCATCTCGAGGCGGGTCGCGACGTTTTGCTGGACATCGACGTGCAGGGCGCGATGAGCGTGAAGGGAGCGATGCCCGAAGCAATCCTGATTTTCGTACTCCCGCCCTCCTTTGAAGTGCTGCACGAAAGACTTTTAAACCGGGGGCTTGACGCACCGGAGGTTATCGAAAAGCGCCTGAGGATTGCCCGCGAAGAGGTCGGATTCTACTGCAAATACGACTACATCATCATCAATCAGGATATCGAGCAGTCGCTTTTTGAGTTAAAATCAATTATTTCGGCTGCTCGCTGTATGGTTAGCCGTAGACGGGAGCAGGCCGAGGCGATATTGAAGACATTCATTGGCAAGGAGAACGAATGATCATTAAGGTGCCAAAGGAATTTGACAGCAAATTCAGGTTTATTCTCGTCGCCGCAGAAAGAGCAAAACAGATTCAAAATGGCGCACCGCCCAAACTGGAGGCGAAGTCGACGAAACCTGCCTATATTGCTATCCGCGAGGTCGAACAGAACCTCGTTCCCTATGAAGTCCTCGAGGAGGCGACTGATGAGGAAGAGATCCTCGAGGACGTCGAAGGTTAGCCCATGAACGTCATTTTGGGCGTGACCGGCTGTATCGGGGCGTACAAAGCCGCGATAATCGTCCGGTTGCTTCAGAAACACGGCATCGATGTCTATCCGGTCATGACGGCTCATGCCCAGAAGTTCATAACCGCCCTGACCTTGGAGAAGCTTTCAGGCCGGACAGTCGTCACCGACCTGTTTCAGGATCACGTCACATCGATCGAGCACATCTCGCTGGCGCGTTCCGGGGACTTGCTCCTGGTTGCGCCAGCGACGGCGAACATTCTGGCGAAATTCGCCCACGGAGTTGCCGACGATTTTCTGAGCACCCTGTATCTTTCGACCACGTCTCCGGTCATGGTCGCCCCAGCGATGAACAGCGAGATGTGGCGGCATCCTGCCACGCAGAATAATGTGAAGACACTGCGGGAGCGCGGTGTGCACGTGGTTGAGCCTGAAAGCGGCTATCTCGCTTGCGGAGAAGTGGGGGAGGGCCGCTTGGCGGAGCCAGAGATTATTGTTGAGCGAGCTCTGGCCGTCTTAAAGCATCGGCAGACTCTGAAGGGACGGAAGGTCCTGGTAACGGCAGGTCCCACGGTCGAGGATCTCGATCCAGTTCGATTTCTCTCCAATCGTTCCTCCGGTAAGATGGGATATGCCATCGCTGCCGAAGCGGAACGTCGCGGGGCAAGTGTCATCCTGGTCTCCGGTCCGACTCACCTGACGCCTCCTGCTGGAGTGGAGTTTGTCGCAGTTCGGTCAGCCCGGGAAATGGCCGAGGCCGTATTCGGGCGATTTGCCACGGTTGATGTCGTGGTCATGGCCGCGGCGGTGAGTGACTATCAACCGGCCGAATTTGTTGAGAACAAGATCAAGAAGGAATGTCGGTCGCTTCATATCTCGTTGATTCCCGCCCCGGATATACTGAAGACACTCGGCGAGCGGAAGCAGGCCCAGGTGCTGGTCGGCTTTGCGGCGGAAACATCGAATCTTCGCGAATACGCTCTTCGTAAGCTCGACGAGAAACGTCTGGATCTCATTGTCGCCAACGATGTTTCGGGCCAGAACACCCCGTTCGGGTCTGATTTGAACCAGGTACTGATCATCGGCCGGGACAATGAAGAGCAATTGCCTCTTTTAACCAAGAAGGAAGTGGCCGAAAAACTATGGAACCGGATCGAAAACCTGCTGAGCAGCCGGTGACCAGAGCCGGGTTTGTATCGCTTGTCGGCCGCCCCAACGTCGGTAAGTCCACCCTCTTGAACCATCTGATCGGCGAGAAAGTGGCCGCAGTCAGCGACAAGCCTCAAACCACGCGAAACCGGATTCTCGGTATCCGGACCCAAGGCGCAACGCAGTTCCTGTTTGTGGATACGCCGGGCATTCACCGTCCAGGATATCGGATGAACGAAAGAATGATGGAGACGGTGTACGAAACCCTGCAGGATGTCGACGTGGTCGTGCACTTGGTCGATGCCTCGGAAAGCTTCGGCAAGGGTGAGCAGTTCGTCCTTAACCTGCTGAAACAGGCAGAGAAACCGGTTATCCTCGCGCTTAACAAAATCGATCTGGTTAACAAGGGCAAACTGCTTCCGATGATTCAGTTTTTCTCCGAGCAAAAGGACTATGCCGCCATCGTCCCGATTTCCGCGTTGACTGGAGAGAACGTCCAGGGACTTTTGGACGAAATCGGCCGGTTGCTCCCGCAGAGTGAGTTCCTGTACCCGCCCGAGTACATTACCGACCAGCAGGAGCGTTTCCGGGTGGCCGAGATCATTCGTGAAAAAGTCTTGTTACACACTCGGGAAGAGCTCCCTTACGCCACGGCCGTTCGACTGGACCAGTTTGACGAAAGCCAGCGGAGCCAAGGCTTTGTCCGGGTTTTTGCCTCCATTATCGTGGACAAGGATTCGCAGAAGAAAATTGTCATCGGACGGAGTGGGCAAATGATCAAGCAGATCGGTATTGAGGCACGAAAAGAAATTGAATCGTTTCTCAGCGTCCGTAAAGTCTACCTGGATTTGAATGTGAAGGTCGTCCCTGGCTGGCGCAACCTCGATCAACTGCTTGACGAGATGTGGCTGGCATAAGATCCTGCCCTCATTCGCTGCTGTCCCCTCCGGGTGGTAGGATTTCTCTCCATGGATATCTCCGAGTACCTGAAGTTCTTTTCGGAGTTGGGTGTCAGTCACCTGCGGCTGCCGGACCGTAACGGAAAAATGGCAGCTTCAGTCTCTCTGAGTGGCGAGCCTCGTTTTACTGCGGCTGAGCTTCGCCTGACTGAGGCTGCGCCTGTCTCGCGCCTAGCACAGCTTGAAGCGCTTCGCGCGGAGATTGGTGACTGCCAGCGTTGTAAACTGGCGCCCCGACGCACTCACTTGGTCTTTGGATCCGGAAATCCGGACGCCGAGCTGATGTTTGTCGGGGAGGGCCCCGGGGAGGACGAAGATCTGCAAGGACTTCCGTTCGTTGGCAAAGCCGGACAGCTGTTAACCAGGATCATTGAGGCAATCGACCTGAAGCGAGAACAGGTCTATATAGCCAACATCGTTAAATGCAGGCCGCCCAACAACCGCACGCCCGAGCCGGATGAAATTGCGGCGTGCCGGGGGTTCGTCGAGCAACAGATCCGACACATAGAGCCACTGGTCATTGTCGCCCTGGGAAAAACCGCCGCCCAGACACTGCTGAACACTGAAACGCCTATTAGTCGCTTGCGCGGTCGATTTTTCGACTATAAGGGCAGGGCACTCATGCCAACGTATCACCCCTCGTACCTGTTAAGGAAACCAGAAGCCAAACGAGAAGTGTGGGAAGACATGAAGGCCGTTCGGGAGAAATTGAAGGAACTGGGAAGCAGCTACTATCGGTAATTGAATCATGCGCGCGAGATTGTCTGCGGACGTCGCCGTTCCTCTTCCCATTCATCAGCTTTTCACTTACGAGATTCCAAGCGAACTCGAGGAAAACGTTATACCGGGGGTTCGCGTCCTTGTCCCATTCGGAAACCGACGGTTGATCGGAATCGTGGTCCGCCTGATCGATTCGGAATTGCCGTCGGACGACACCCGGTTGAAGCCGTTGTTTTCAGTCCTTGACCAGGGTGCTCTTATCGGGCCGCGACTGCTCGAGCTTGGTCTCTGGCTCTCTTCGTACTACCTCGCGCCCCCGGGCGAGACCTTCCGAGTGATGCTTCCCCCGGGTCTGCTCGCCCGGTCGGTGGTAACCGATCTGGATTCTCACTGGCCGGCCCGGAAACAACTTGCGGTGGTCAGGGTCAACGCGGCCGAAGAGACTTCCCTGACGTCCAGACAGCGGCAGGTGTATGCCAGGCTGAAAGAGGCCTCGCTTCCGTTGCTGCTCAGCGATGGACCAAATATCGGTTGCAGTGCTTCCGTGCTTCGTTCCCTGGCCGCGAAGGGGATGATCGAGATCGCCTCCATCGAAATTCAAAGATCGCCCTGGTCTCCTACACACATTCAGTGCAGCGAGGTACAAAGGCACGTCCTCAGCGAAGAGCAGCGCAACGTCTTCAGGCAAATCGAGGACGCGCTGGCCGGCGGCTTCTTCCAGAGCATCGTCCTTCACGGGGTGACGGGAAGCGGAAAAACCGAGGTCTACCTGAATGCCATCGAGAAGACCCTGGCCGGAGGGCGCAGTGCCCTGTTGCTCGTGCCGGAAATTGGGCTGACACCCCAAGTTGCGCGCTATTTCTTAAACTGGTTTCGAGATGCCGCCGCGATTCTGCACAGCGGCCTGTCCGACGGAGAGCGATTCGATCAGTGGCGCCGAATTAAACAGGGAGACGCCAAAGTCGTCATCGGGACTCGTTCGGCGGTTTTTGCTCCGTTGACCAACCCAGGCCTGTTGATCGTGGACGAAGAGCACGACGCTTCGTACAAGCAGGAAGAAACGCCGCGGTACAACGCCCGGGATACCGCGATTAAGCGCGCTCAACTGGAAGGCGCCGTGGTCGTTCTGGGGAGCGCGACGCCCCAGATTGAAACCTACTACCTGGCGCAAAACCGGCGTCAGCACCGTTATTGCCAACTCACTTCTCGAGTCCAGGAGCGGCCGCTGCCCACCGTTCGGCTCGTCGATATGAGAATCGAGTTCCAGAATCGGGGGAAAGCGGCCGTAATCTCGCAAGTGCTTGAGGAGTCGATCAGGTTGCGCCTCAACGAGGGACAACAGGTCCTCGTGTTGCTGAATCGGAGGGGCTACTCTCCGATGCTTCTGTGTCGCAGTTGTGGCGCCACCGAAGCCTGCAATCAGTGCAGTATCAGCCTGACCTACCACCAGGAGAGTAACCGCCTTTGTTGTCATTACTGCGGATATTCGCGGCCGGTGCCCAGGAGCTGTGCAAGTTGTGGCAAGGAGTACCTATATTTCGTAGGTGAGGGGACTGAGAGGGCCGAAGAACTGTTGAAAGGGCTGTTTCCGGACGCGAGACTGGCTCGCCTGGATCGCGACACGGTTCAAAGGCGCGGTCGTATGGCGGGGATATTGAGCGACTTTGCTGCCGGAAAGATCGATCTGCTGGTGGGAACGCAGATGATTGCCAAAGGGCACGACTTTCCGGGGGTCACCCTGGTGGGTGTACTGGCCGCGGAGCAGTCATTGCGGCTGGCTGACTTCCGGTCGGCGGAACGCACCTTCCAGTTGCTCCTGCAGGTGGCGGGCCGGGCTGGCCGCGGCGATCAGCCGGGGGAAGTAATTATCCAGACTTACTTCCCGAATCATTACAGCATAAAGTACGCGTGTGCACAGGATTATGCACGCTTTGTTCAGGAAGAACTTGGATTCCGCCGGAACTTCCGGTACCCGCCTTTTGCTGCTCTGGCGAACATTATTGTGTCGGGAAAGGATCGGGGACGCGTGGAACAGCAGGCGGCCGACGCCTTGGCCATTCTGCTCGAAGAACGAAAGCTGCAATCGCATGAAAACCGGATGAGGTTTCTGGGACCTGCGCCTGCGGCCCTTGAGCGATTGCGAGGCGATTACCGCTATCAGATCCTGGTCAAGACAACGAACCGTCCTGAGTTGCATAAAGTCCTGGAAGCCATGATGAGGCGATTGAAAGACGGCGAGGGGCAAGGAAAAGGGATCTCGATTGACGTGGATCCGATAAACTTGCTGTGAGGCGAGGCGTGATCCGGATTCAGCGCTCGATCCTGCAGGAAATGATCACTCATGCCCGGGAGGCCTTCCCGCTGGAGTGCTGCGGACTCCTGATCGGGAAGGGAAGGCACATTTGGGGCATTAGGCGGGCGACGAATCAATTGGCCCGCCCCGATGCTTTTTTCATACCTCCGGAGGAGCTTTTTGATTTTTTCCGCTTTCTGCGCGCTACCGGGCAGGATCTTGCCGGAATCTACCATTCTCATCCCCACGGCCCTCCGATTCCCTCAAAAAGGGATGTCGCAGAGTTTCACTATCACGAGTCCTCCTACTGGGTCATCTCCCTGGCCGGGGAGCCTGACATTCGCTGTTATCAATGGGGTACAATGACTTTCGATGAAATCGAATTCGAAACAGTGGATTAGCCGATGAGCATGAGCCAACCCGAGCCGTACCGCGGCAGACAAGTTCAGGATCAATCTATGAGTCTAGACGTCTTCTCTCGCATCCGCAGCTGGGTGCCAAAGGAGTTGCTGAATCTGCTGGATCAGATCGTGTATTTCTTCCCGCAGGAGACCCGGCTGAGCCTAAAACGTGTGGTTGACACATTGCCGCCGACGCCAGACAACGTCAGCAAGGTTTACGAGATGGTGCGGGAGCAGTGGAAAGACCTGTGGGGTCGGGACCAGGTCAATATTGCCGTGGTCGGTCCGGGGCAGACCGGGAAATCGGGGCTGGTCCGAGCGCTGACCAGTCGCCAGGCGAACAACGCGGTGAACTTCGCTGTAGTCGACGTCCAGGGTCTGGATGAATATCTTGGTTATCGAGGGGAGACACAATTCTCTGATGAATTGGCTGCCGCTGATGTCGTTCTCCTCGTCCTTGACGCGCAGTACGCCATCTCGGAGTCGACTGTTCGACTGTATCGGAAGTTGTCAGAAACACCCGCCCAACTCGTCGTGGTGCTCAACAAAATCGATACCGTGGAGAGACCCCGGGATGTGATCAAGGCAGCCAGTCGCCAACTTCGCACGACGGTAATCCCGATGTCGCTGTTGGAGGAAGAGCGGATCGACGATCTTCTAAAGGCCATTGTCGCGGTTTGTCCGCGCAGTCTATATCCCTTGTCCCGGGCTTTCCCGGACTTCAGACAGGCACTTGGGCGTCAAATCGTCAACGAGGCCACCTTTGCCGCAACTATTGCGGGCGCACTTCGCATTCCTTTTCCGCTGTTTATGCCGGTTGCTGCCTTGCACGGGGCCATGATTCTCAAACTGGCGCGTGCGTATGGCCTGAATTTGGACAGCGACCGGGCTCGCGAACTGATACCGTTGCTCGCGCTGGATCTTGCTTTCGATCGTGGCGCCCAATACTTGCGAGAACGTTTTCCTGAGAGGAGGACGTTAATTACCGCTTCGGTCTCGGGAGCTTACACTTTCGCCCTGGGGCAGGCGGCTATCCGGTATTTTGAATGGATCACCGGGCTTCTTGACACCGCACAAGTTCTGCCCGGGCCTGGAAGTGATCAGTTTTCATGGAGAAAAGATTGAACCGACAGGGCGGGACCCGGGCGCTGAAGATTGCTCTGGTTGTAACCGCGGTCTTCATGGTGGTGGAGTTCATCGGCGGTCTTTGGACGAACAGTCTGGCTCTGACCGCGGATGCCGGCCACATGCTGACTGACGTGGCTGCGCTCAGTCTGAGTCTGTTTGCGGCCTGGTTTACTCGGCGACCTGCCACGCCTGAGAAAACCTACGGATACTTCCGGGTTGAAATCCTGGCGGCTTTGGTGAACGGGTTCTTCCTCGTGGGCATTGCGGTGGTCATTTTCTATGAGTCCTACGATCGCTTTCTGGCGCCCGAGTTCATCA
>DAOTAI010000071.1:0-15428 GCA_035593865.1 Acidobacteriota bacterium | reverse complement strand
TCCGGGTCGCGCCTAGCGCTCTCCGTACGCTGACCTCGGGTGCCCTTCCCGGGAATTTGCCGAGCAGAATCCCGATCAAATTAAGTGAACAGACGAGCAGGAAGAGCAGCGAAATGACCATCAGAGTCGTTGCCTCTTCGGGCACGACCCCTGCCTCATCGAGCCACTCCATTACCGGGAGTAGCTTGTTGTTGGTTGGTCTCAGCATGCGTCCGAGTTCCTTCTGGCTTTGTACGTAGGAATTCAGGAAGGCCATGTACGAATCCCGCTGCTCCCTGGTATCCAACTGGACCCACATTTGAATCCAAACAGCTTCGGAAGCCAGATACTCGTCCCAGTTGTCCCAGTTGAACGGTTTCCAGTTAGATGTATTTCCAGCGCTTCTCACCTTCAACAAGCGGAACATTTCGAAGGGCAAATAGAGACCCTCTGGGGGTTCGAATGTGCCGTTATGGGGATCGTAGTATTTGGGACGGGGCACCCACGGTTTCAGAACTCCCACGACGATGAAATCCCGATCTTCGATCCTCAGCCTTTGGCCGACACTGTTCTGGCCGCCAAAGACCTTCTGGTTGGTTTCGTCGGACAACACCACTAACGCGTCGGGTCCTTTCTCAGCTGCGGCAGGCCAAGGGCCGCCGTACTCAAAGGGGACGTCGAACAGGAAAAAGAAGTCGCGGAAGCACATCCGGGTCGGGTTCTTGAAAGGGCGCCCCACCTTCGGATCCGGGTGCACATACAGTGCAGTCTTAAAGCTTCCTCCTTGGTACGTCGGGATATCGCTTTTCATGATCTCGACCATATCCCGGTAAGTGATCTGGTTGGGCGCCGCTTTCGGGTCGTCGTCTCTCCATGGTCGGTTTGGGTCCCAGTTGTCCATTTCGACGTAATAAAGGACGTCGCTTTTGTGTGGAACCGGATTCAAAGAATAAATGTAGTAACCGGTAACGAAGGTCGTGGAAACCCCGACACCAAGCGCCACCGCGGATATCATGAGGAGGGAGAGCACGGGGTTGCGACGCAGGCTCCTCAGCGCGATGCGGACCTGATACCAAAACATGGCGCCTCCTTTCGCGCGGTTTGTTCTGTGGTTAGCTTCGGGAAGGCGGGCTGTCCGTTGACCGTCTTGCCGTCAAGCAGATGAATAACCCGTGAAGCCCGCGCAGCGATCGAGGAGTCATGAGTGACCATGACGATCGTCGCTCCCTGGTCGTTGATCTCCGTCAACAGGTCGAGTATCTCCTCTGCCATGCGTGAGTCGAGGTTTCCGGTGGGCTCGTCGGCCAGAATGAGTCTTGGCTCGCCAGCAAGAGCGCGGGCAATGGCAACCCTCTGCTGCTGCCCTCCGGACAGTTGGGAGGGCAGGTGTTTCAGCCGGGCCATCAGGCCCACCCGGGCAAGCGCCTGCTCAATCGCATCCTTGCGCTGCCTGGCCTTCCAGCCTCGATAGCGAAGGGGCACGTCAACGTTATCGAAAACGTTCAGATCGGGAATCAGGTTGAAACTCTGGAAGATGAAACCGATCTTCTCGTTCCTGATGCGTGACATCTGTGTGTCGCTAAGCCGCGAAACGTCAACGCCGTCGAGGTGATAGGTTCCACCGTCGAACGTATCAAGAAGGCCGGCGACATTGAGAAAGGTCGTTTTCCCGCACCCGGATGGCCCCATGATCGCCACGAATTCGCCTTCGTCGACTTCCAGATCAATCCCCGCCAAGGCAAACGTCTGAACCTCGTCGGTTCGGTAGATCTTGGTTACCTGGTTCATTTTCAACATACAGGTCGCTCCTTGTCTGCTGGCAGTCAATCTCGGAGCAGCAACGATTCTGCTCCCTCAAGAAAGCTGAGGTCCGAGAGGATAATGTTCTCGCCTTCGGCGAGTCCCGAGGTGATCTCCACTTCCGTCACGCTTAGGGCGCCAACCGTGATGGGCCGCAATCGGGCCATACCGTCTTTCACGACGTAGGCCTTTCTTCCAGCCATGCTTTCGAGAAAGGGACCGCGCTGGACTTTCAATACATTGGATCGAGAGTCAAGGATCAACCGGGTGCTGACTCTCTGGTTCTCTTTGAGCCTTGGTGGCGCCGTCTGACTAAACTCAACGATTCCCCGCACTTGGCTGTCTTCCACTTCGGGGGAGAGGGATTTGACCCGTCCCGGGTACTCAGTCCCCTCATAAAGGATCGTGGCGGCGCCTCCGATGCTGATTTCGCCCGCGTAGTTCTCCGGTATCTGGACCTCGACCTCGAACCTGGAAAGGTCAACCACACTGAACAGGGGCTGGTTGGGCTGAACGGTGTCCTTGTCCTTCACGTCGACCCGGGAGACGAGGCCCTCCACCGGCGAGACGATGACCAGTTCAACAATTTTCCGGGCAAGCTCGTCGACGATGAGGGATTGGCGTTCAAGCGCGCGCTCCTTGGTTTCGGCTTCAAAACGCATCGTTTCTCGGGCGAGCAGGCTGGTTTGCCGGGCGTGTTCGAGTTCCAGGGTGGCGACCCGGACGTCGTCCTCGGCCTTCTGGTAGTCGATCTGGCTTCCCAGTCGCTGTTCGAACAACAGGCGCGCTCTTTCCAGCGCCCGCTTGGCAGCTTGGAGCTTGACCTCCAGCAGGTTGATTTCCTGCTGGTTGTGCAGCTCGGTCTGCCGGTTCACGATGCGCAGCCGCTCCAGCTCCGCTTGCATTGAGGCAAGCGTCGAGCGCTCCTGTGCGACCTGGTTCTCCAGCTCCGGGCTGGCGATGCGAGCGAGCCTTGTCCCTTTGTGAACCACGTCGCCCGCCTTTACCGTCAGTGAGACAACCCCCTGGGCGGGACTGACCAGCGTTGGATGATCAGCCGCCACGATCCGTCCCTGGGCAGGAACATCGCGAAGGAGGTCGCCGCGCGAGACCTGCCCGATGCGGAGCCTTGAAAGATCAATGGATCTGCTCGCTGAGGCCCATCGTGTCAGCGACGGCTGGAGGTAAGCAAAAGCGAGAAATCCGAGGGCGAGGACGGCAGGAGCAATCAACAACCACTTGCGTCGTCCCCGTTTGATTACGACATCCATTGACGCTCCGTCTTGAAGCATCTCCTGTCCCCCATGAATGAAGTGTGGAACAACGACTGACAAAGAGAACGCCAACATTAAATGGTGGGTCTCTCTGCTGATAACGAAATCACGCTTCCCGGAGTTCCCTAAATGCGCAGCCATTCCTGAGACTCGGGGAGGAGGAAAAAGGTTGGGGGCGAAAAATGCAGGAGGGAAAGGGATAAGGGGGTAAATGCTTTTTGCGCCTTGGTCGGATGTTGAGGCAGAAAAGTCTTTCTAAAACTGTGAGAGACTGAGAGACTGAGTTCTGAAAGCAGCTTTCAGGCGTCGAGAGAGTGCCGCAAGATCGCACCTATACTCCTCGTTCTTTACATGTCAGCATAGGATGCCATGAAGCGTATTTACGTCGCTGATCTACCGTCTAATCCCGGCAAAGAAGTAACGATTGCCGGGTGGATGCACGCCTTCAGACGGGTTGGGAAGGTGGTCTTCCTTCTGTTGAGGGACGCATCAGGTATTGGACAGGTGGTCGTCGATTCACAGGAGCAGCTGGATACTCTCGCGAAGCTACAGGATGAGAGCGTGCTCGAGGTCCACGGGACTGTGGTAGCCGAGGCGCAAGCTCTGGGCGGTTTCGAGATCCATAATCCACAGATTCGGATTCTCTCGCCCGTTACTGCCGTGGCGCCATTTCCGATAAACAAGCCAGTCCTCAACGTCAGTCTCGACACCTTTTTGGACAATGCTGCTTTTGGGTTGCGACATCCTCAAAAGCGAGCGATTTTCAGGCTGTGTGGGGAGGCGATGTCGGCCTTCCGAGCGTTTCTTCGTGACGCCGGTTTCACGGAGATCGCGACTCCCAAGATTGTCGCCGCCGCCACCGAAAGTGGCGCCAATGTCTTCAAGCTGGACTATTTCGGCCGAGATGCATACCTCGCCCAGAGTCCCCAGTTTTACAAGCAGATGATGGTGGGGGTATTCGAACGTGTATTTGAAATAGCGCCGGTTTTTCGTGCTGAGCCACATTCAACGTCCCGTCATCTGAACGAGTACGTGAGTATGGACGTCGAGTTTGGCTTCATTGAAGACCATCATACCGTTATGGACTTGCTGACGGATCTCATCCGCGCAATGATCGAGCATTTGCTTCGTCATTGTTCGTCTGAAGTACATTCTCTGCGGATGCAGCCGCCGGCTATGCCTGACAAGTTCCCGGTTATCTACTTCCCGGATGCCCTGGAGTTGATTTATCGACGTTACGGCGAGGACTGTCGCCAGGAGCCAGACCTGAGTCCGCAACACGAACGATGGCTTTGCGAATGGGCATTGGAACAATACAAATCTGATTTTCTTTTCGTGACGGGGTTTCCTGCCTCGAAAAGACCCTTTTACACTCATCCGAATCCCGAGGATACTCGCTATACGAACAGTTTTGATCTCCTGTTTCGTGGAATGGAGCTGGTGACGGGCGGCCAACGCCTTCATCTGTATGAGGACTACGTGAAGGCGCTTGCTGATCGGAACCTGCCACTGGAGCCATTTGCCGGATACCTGGACGCATTTCGGTATGGCATGCCTCCCCACGGGGGATTTGCCATAGGGCTCGAGAGGTTTGTAATGCTCCTCTTGAACCGCCAGAATCTTCGCGAAACCGCGCTGTTCCCGCGAGATCTCAATAGGATTACGCCCTGACGAGCTAGGGACAGTCCCTTACATTACCTAAGTTTGTAGTACCGAAGCTTGTAGTACCGGCTCTAGCCGGGCAGTTGCCATCGGTCAAATGTCGCCGAATGAACGATTTAAGGCCCGTCTGAAGGCGGGACTACAAACGGGGAAGCTGCCGGGGATCTAAGTTTGTAGTACCGGCTCTAGCCGGGCAGTTGCCATCGGTCAGGTGCAGCTGAATGAACGATTTAAGGCCCGTCTGAAGGCGGGACTACAAACAAAGGCGTACCTCCTGCTCGATCCACCGCGGGGCCGGTTGTTTCGCCCGGCTCCTTCGTGGTAGCTTCGGTTCATGCTCGCCCTCACCTCGTTTTTTAGGATGGCAGCGGCGACGATCGCTGTTTTCTCGCTGGCAGTCTTGGTTGAAGCCGATGTTCCCTACCCGAAGCCCGATGGTTCGGTGGACCCTCGCGATTACTCGCAGTACCTTTTCTGGAAGAGCGGGGTGTTCCCCAACGATTATTCGATCAACTCAGGCGATGCCTGGAAATATGGACAAACGACAGGTTTGAACATTTTGAACGCCTGGCTCTACACAACCGGGCGGCCCGACGTTGTTTCTGCTGTGCTGGACAGCGGAATTCGCTGGGACAATATCGACATCGTCGCCAAAGTGGCGCTGAATACCGGGGAATTACCCCTACCTCCTGGATGTTCCTCGTACGACTGTGACAATAACGGGGTCATTAATGTGCACGATTTCTCCGGCGTCGCGGACCAGAACGGCAATGGGTTTGTCGACGGTCAGGACTTGATCAGACTGTACAGCAATGGGGTCGATGATGACGGGAACGGTTATATCGACGACATTGCCGGCTGGGACTTCTTCGAAAATGATAACGACCCCGACGACGACACGGGATTTAATCATGGCTCTAACCGCGCCATCGACCAGGTGGGCGAAGCCAACAACGGCATCGGCTTTCCGGGCGTCGCGCCCAGCGCCATGTTTGTTCCGATTCGCGTCAGCGACAGCTTTATTGTGGCTGACAGCGACTTTACCCAGGGTGTTGTCTACGCGGTAGACCTCGGCCTATCGCTGATCTCCGTAGCTTTAGGATCGATCACCGTCTCACCATCCGCGCAGGGCGCAGTCGACTACGCTTATTGGCGTGGAATTCCGGTCATCGCCAGCGCGGCCGATGAACAAAGCCGCCACAACAACTATCCCGCTGCCCTGGAACATACCATATGGGTCAACTCCATCCGAAACGGCGACGGGGCGATTATTCAGAACACCAACGACTATACGATTCTGAACGGTTGCACGAATTACGGCCCGAACGCCTGGATCTCCATTCCCTCGACTGGCTGTTCCTCAGAAGCAGTGGGACGGGCCAGTGGGCTCACGGCTTTGTTGATCTCGCACGCCAAAAACCTGGTTGATCGCGGTCGCATGCAGCCATATCCGGGCTTGAGTGCGCCATTGTCGGCCCAGGAGATTCGTCAACTACTTCGTCAATCGTCCCAGGACATCAACCATTCGGCAGACCCGGACCTTGACATGCCGTTTCTTCTATGGGCGATTCTCCGGGATTTCGACTCGGAACATTTCCCCACCCAGGCAGGCTGGGATCAATACACAGGGTATGGACGGCCGAACGCGGTGACTCTCTTGACGCTGCTTCCCGACAAGATTCCGCCCGAAGCCGACCTGTCGGGCGGTCTGGATTGGTTTGCAACGGTTGATCCGTCCCGCACGTCGCAGGTACCCATCATTGGATCAGCCCGGGCAGTGCGCGCATCCTCCTTTACTTACACGGTTGAGTGCGGGTGCGGAGTTCAGCCCACACAATTCGAATTGATCGCGAGCGGCAATTCCGTCGAGGCGCTCGATGATGCGCTTCTCGGTTATTGGGATCCGGCCGCTACGGCCCGGCGCTGCAACTTTGACCCTTCGGCGCGAATGCACGGCCCGGAAGATCATTCTGTCACCCTGCGATTCAGAGTCACCGACGACCGCGGCAATACCGGTGAAGATCGTCGCGTCGTGGCGATTCATAGCGACTCGTCGCTCAAGGTATCACCAATTCGCTTGGGCGGCTCTGCAGAAAGCTCGCCCAAGCTGGCCGATGTGAACCGGGATGGTGTGCTGGATATTCTGCTTGGAACCGGCGACGGGCAGGTGCAGGTGCGCTCGGGTATTACGGGTGAATTGCTGCTTGGTTTCCCGGTATTTACCGATCCGATCCCAGTTCACCCTTCGCCGGCTTACGACACCGGCGCGGTTCCGCCGCCCCGGGAAAACATCTTGGCCTCGCTTGCGGCAGACGACCTTGACGGGGACGGCCGGACCGAAATCGTGGCAGCCTCAATGGAAGGGAAAATCTACGTCTGGGATGATCACGGGCGGCTGCGACCCGGATTTCCCGTCAGTACGAATCCGGTGTTTTCGGCTCCGGGTCAACGGAATCGATTCAATGACAGCGATCCTGCCATTGCCGGAGCTCCGACCCTCGTTAACCTGGATGGCGTGGCAGAGACGAAGCTGGAGATCGTGGTCGCCGCCTGGGATGGCCACATTTACGCCTGGCGCTCGGACGGCAGTCCGGTAGATGGTTTCCCCGTTCGCCTGGCTGATCGCGGGAAGGTCGATGTCGATGACTCAACCGGCACCGTCACGGTTCTTGATGGAACCAGCTTGGGCGACAGACCCGCGAAAATCACAGCGTCGCCTGCCGTGGCGGATATCGACGACGACGGTTTCCCGGAGATCATTGTCGGTACATCCGAAGAATACGCCGGCGAGATACACCGCTACGATGTGGATGAAAAGTTCCAGGAAATCATCAACAGAGCCCGGGATGTGCTTCGGCCCGATGTTGCAGGAAGACTGTATGCAATTCGGCATGACGGACACCACGCCTCGCGCGGTCCGCTGGCCCTTGGGTGGCCGGCGCCCGTCCCCTTGATGCTGCCTGGTGTTTTGCCGATTGTCGGAACCGGAATTCCGGGTTCACCAGCGGTAGCGAAGATCGGTCCAGCACAACAATACGCCGTCGCAATTTTCGGCGCGGCTGGTCCGGTAGTGATGTATGACTCGCAGGGATCGTTCTTTCACGGCACTAATACAAGAGGCTTTGTCCATGTGCTGATAGACAACTCCGGCACCGCAATCTCTGGCGATTCGCCGTTTCTCGCCTTTTTAGGTTCGGGCGCCTTCGGCGATATAAACGGCGACGGGAGGCCGGAATATGTTGCCCCGACTGCAGGCATCCGGGCTCTCCTTGACATTGCTTTGCCGGGGAAGCAGGAGTTGTCGGATTTTCAAGTGGCCGCTTGGGACCCCTACTCGCGCTGGCTAGTTCCTCCTTTCCCCGTGATCATGGATGATATGTCTTTTCTGACTAGTCCGGTGCTGGCGGATGTCGACGGGGATGAAAGGGCCGACGTGGTGATCGGCAGTGGAGGATATCTGCTGCGGGCCTTTCGCTCGGACGGCTCGCAACCGTCCGGCTGGCCGAAGTTCACTTTTGGTTGGCTACTCGCATCGCCCGCGGCTGGCGATGTGGACGGCGACGGAAAAATCGAGGTCGTAGCCGCCACCCGGGAAGGGAACCTGTACATCTGGGACACTCCCGCTCTCGCCAGCGAAACGAGCCTGCCTTGGCCGGGCATGGGCCGGGATCGTCGCAACACCCAGAATCTGAATTCCGGGGTCTCCTCTCTGGCCGAACCCCGAACCCTCCTTGACGCCCTGGAATGGATGGCTGAGGCGCAGCGGATCGAGGGGTTACGCGTTAAGCGGATTCGCCGAGAAGCCCGGGGATTACGTGCCGCGCGGCCTTAAAGCGGAAGACGCTAAGCCGCCGGAGGGAGTTGGTCTCGGTCACGGTGTCAGTGTTTGTGTCGGTGCGTCTTCAGGAATTCGCCGAGCAGAAGTGTCGCTGGATACAGGACCGTTTCCTCCATCTCTGCGTGGAGCGCCAGCTTTCGAGCGAACTCGCGCTGCTCTGGACGTGATTCACTGGTTGCTGCCAGCTCAAGATCTGCCAGGGCTTTCTTGATTTCCTGATGTTCCTCCAGCATTTTCGGGTATTCCCGTCGCAGCTCATCTGCCAGCCGGATCGCCTGATCGATGGCGCTGCCGTCGGCGGTTCCTTCAGCGGTGGCCTTTAAGAGACCAAGCGGAGGAAGAGCAATGCGATTCTCGGCAACAAAATGAGCATGCAGTATATCGGCGACCTTGCGGGCCGCCTCCCCGGTCTTTCCGCCCACCCGGACGGCTTCCTCCAGGTGTGCATGCAACTCTTCGTGCTCGGCCGCCAATGAAGCTGGAATTCGAAGTCCGGCGGCCTGATCCTCGCAATGTTGCGATGCTGAAGCCGAAGTCGGATGCCGGTGGCCATCCTCGTGGTTGCTCTGGGCCCGGGCTGCGGACCCGAGAAGCAACATCATCACTAGGGTTCCTGCCAAGCGAAAGGTCATAAAAAACCTCCTTTAAGGTTTGAAAACGAAGCGTGATTGGATTTGCCTGTTCAAAGGCACCAGGCGGCAAGTAGCAGGCTAACAGCCGACAAGGCGTTTGCAATTGACTTTTGTCACGGGGGCCGAACTTGCAAGCAAGCGGTTGAGGCGGTACGCGGCAATTGAGTGATATGGCGTAACACCCATTGGCGTAACAAACTACCCCCAACTCTCCCTGGCTCGGGCGCCAGAACGAGCAGGAGGCAACCTTTGTTCGTAGTACCGGCTTTAGCCGGGTAGTTGCCCATCGAACAATTCTCGCGATATGAACGATTTAAAGCCCGCCTGAAGGCGTTAATACAAACCCGGCCCCCGCCGGTTGAACGATGAATCTTTATTTGGGGCCGGACTTTCCAGCTCCAGAGTCCGGCAAAAGCGGAGGATGTTGGCCCCATCGATCCTACTTGGCACGGTGTCGGACTTTCGACTGCGACAGGTCAAGCTTGCAAGCTGGAGGTCGAGGCGGGGGCGCGGCGGTTGAGTGATTCGCCGTTTTGTGGCGAATCGTACCGAAACCCGCGTCGCCTCAACCGCTTGTACCACTTCCTCCGTCTCTTTCGACCGCGGGCAGGAGAGCTCGAATTTCCTCAAAATTTGCCTCTTGACACTGGCCCTCTGAATTGTATATTTGTTCATCTAGAGGTCAACAATGCTTACGACCACCTCTGAATATGCTCTAAGAGCTCTGGTGAGACTGGCGCAGCTGCCGGAGGGGCAGACCATGCTTGGGCGGGAACTAGCCCGCGAGGCGGGAATTCCCGCCAATTACCTCTCCAAGATCCTGCTCGCCCTGCGTAAGGTTGGGATCATCTCTGCTACTCGGGGCAGCGGCGGCGGATATCGCTTAGCCAGGCCTGCTGACTCGATCCTCCTGGCAGAGGTCACCGAGATTTTCGAGGGGCCGTCCAGGAAGGGCTTCTGCCTGCTCTTTCATGACCATCCGTGCTCGGACGAGGATCCCTGCTCGGGCCATGCCGCCTGGAAGGAAGTGCAGGACGCCCGTTCCCGATTTTTGGAGCAAACCAGCTTGGCCGCCATTGCGCATAGCCGGAACGGCCAACAGTGAAATGCCCGTATGAGGTACGCATGTTATGAGTTGTCACTTTTGCGACAGCTTTCTGAAAAGCCTTCTATTCGGCGGTATCGTTCTCTGTTTCACCTCTGTTGTCGTTGATGGCCAGGATGCCCGAAGCTACTTCCGGCAAAACTGCCAAAGCTGCCACACAATCGGCGGAGGGAGGCTGAGCGGTCCTGACCTGAAGGGCGTTACGGAGCGACAGGACCGCGCCTGGCTAACGGATTTCGTCGTGAATCCGAAAGCGAAGATCGATGCGGGCGATCCGTACGCTTTGAGGCTGTTGGAGGAGGCGCGCGGCGTTCAGATGCCGACCTTACCCGGCATGACGCCGGACCTGGCAAGGGCGCTGCTCGATTTGATCGAGAGTGAATCACGGCTTCCCAAATCGGAATTCGCCGGCCTTAGCCTGCCAACCAGGCCGTTTAGCGACCAGGATCGCGAGCTGGGGCGGGCCATTTTCCGCGGATCCCACCGCCTCATGAGCGGCGGGCCTTCCTGCATTTCCTGCCATACGGTGAAGGGAATTTCGGCGTTGGGCGGTGGAAGGCTCGGTCCGGACCTGACCCTTGTTTATGAGCGATTGAAAGGGCGCGCCGGGCTTGGCGCCTGGTTGTCGGCGCCGGCGACACCGACCATGCAGCCGCTCTTTTCCCAATACCCGTTAAATGAAACCGAATTGATTGCCCTCCTGGCCTTTTTTGAACAGACCGCCCAGGTCGGGGGTGAAGATCATTCGAGCGCCCCTTTCAATTTCTTTCTGCTCGGCTTGGGCGGCAGTCTGGTCGGGTTGTACTTGTTCGCCATTATTTGGAAAAAGCGTTTTCGGGCCGTTCGCCGTCCCTTGGTTGATGGCTCGAAGATCAAGGGGGTAGCATGAGCTCGCGCGCCGGGATTCCCTGGATAAAAGATGAAACGGATCCCCAGTTAAGAAGCTGGGAGGAGTTCTACAGAAACCGCTGGCAATATGACAAGATTGTCCGCAGCACCCACGGCGTCAACTGCACGGGAAGCTGTTCTTGGCAGATCCACGTAAAGAACGGCATTGTGATCTGGGAAATGCAGGGGCTCGATTACCCCTCGCTGCAGGCGGGCCTGCCGCCTTACGAGCCGCGTGGCTGCCAGCGCGGAATCTCCTTCTCCTGGTATTTATACAGCCCCCTCCGGGTCAAGTATCCCTACGCCCGGGGCGCGTTGATTGATCTTTGGCAGTCGGCCCGGTCGGCTCATGACGACCCCGTTGAAGCCTGGAAGTCGCTGGTGGAGAATCCCGAATCCCGTCAGCGCTGGCAGCGGGCGCGGGGCAAAGGTGGATTTCGCCGCATCGACTGGGCAACGGTGCTGGAGATGATCGCCGCTGCGACCATCTATACGATTAAACAGCACGGACCTGACCGCATCGCCGGTTTCTCGCCGATCCCCGCCATGTCGATGATCAGTTACGCTGGTGGGGCTCGCTTCCTGCAACTGCTGGGCGGAGTCTCTCTCTCGTTCTATGACTGGTACTGCGATCTGCCGTCGGCGTCGCCCGAGGCTTGGGGGGAACAGACCGACGTCCAGGAAGCGGCCGACTGGTACAATGCCAAGCTGCTGGCCGTGACAGGGTCCAATCTGAACATGACCCGGACCCCGGATTGCCATTTTGCCGCCGAAGCCCGTCACAACGGCTCTAAGATGTGGGTTTTCACTCCCGATTTTGCCCAGGTTTCCAAATACGCCGACGAGTGGGTGGGTATCAACGCCGGCCAGGACGGCGCTTGGTGGATGGCGGTCAATCACGTTCTGCTCAAGGAATTTCACGTCGATCGGCAGGTTCCTTACTTTGTCGACTACGTCAAACGATACACCGATGCGCCTTACCTGGTTGAATTGCAACCGGATGGCGCCGTCTACCGTCCTGGCCAGTTACTTCGCGCCGAGCGGTTGGCGGAATACGAATCTGTGGAAAACGGCCGGTGGAAATTCCTGATGTGGGACGAGAAAGCCGGTCGCCCGAAAATGCCGATGGGAAGCGCGGGGTTTCGCTGGGGGAAGGAAGAAGGCAAATGGAACCTTCTGCTGAGGGATGGCTTGGATGGAAGTGACATTGAACCGGCGCTTTCCCTGCTGAGTCATTCAACCGAGACGGCCCAGGTTGAGCTGGATGATTTTGGGGAAGGGACTGTTACCCGGCGGGGAGTCCCGATCATTCGGGTGAAGACCGTGTCCGGCGAGACGGTCGTGGCAACCACCGTCTATGATCTGCTGCTCGCTCAATACGGCGTCTCGCGTGGCCTCCCCGGGGATTACCCGGCTGGGTACGATGACGACGCCCGGCCTTACACCCCGGCATGGTCGGAAAAGTACACCGGTATCAGCCGTGACGTCTTAATTCGTTTTGCCCGCGAATGGGGCTCCACCGCCGAACTGACCAAAGGCAAATGCACAATCATCATTGGGGCAGGCATCAATCACTGGTATCACGCCAACCTGATGTACCGCGCGGGCATTCACGCCTTGATGTTCTGCGGCTGTGTCGGAGTCAACGGCGGCGGTCTGGCGCATTACGTCGGACAGGAAAAGCTGGCACCAGCAGAGCCGTGGGGAGCGATCGCCTTCGCGAAAGACTGGATCCCGGCCTCTCGCCTTCAAAACGCTCCCAGCTGGCACTACGTCCACACCGACCAGTGGAGATATGAACGTTCGTTTACCGACTACCATACCGTTCCCAGGAACAACGGCCAGTCCCCGGAGGGGCACACCATCGACGCGCAGATCCGGGCGGTGCGCAACGGCTGGTTGCCTTTCTATCCCCAGTTCGATCGCAATCCGATCGAGATCGTTCGAGAGGCCAGGGCCGCCGGGGCGGACACTGACGAAGCCGTCATAGAGACCGTGGTGGACCAGCTGAAGAGGCGCAGGTTGACTTTCGCGGTCGAGGATCCGGACGCGTCTGAAAACTGGCCCAGGATCTGGTTTATCTGGCGCGGCAATGCCCTCATGTCAAGCGCGAAAGGTCATGAGTACTTCCTGAAACATTACCTGGGCACGCATACCAACACGATCGCCGAAGACCTGGCCAGGGATTCCGTTCGGGAAGTGGTCTGGCGGGATCCTGCCCCCCAGGGAAAGATGGACCTGGTTGTCGACCTGAACTTTCGCATGGACACTTCGGCGCTTTACTCCGACATCGTGCTTCCTGCTGCGACCTGGTATGAAAAGGCGGACCTCAATTCAACCGACATGCATAGCTTTATCCATCCTTTGTCGGCCGCGGTCCCACCTTGCTGGGAGTCAAAGAGCGACTGGCAGATTTTCCGCGCTATTGCTGAGAAATTCTCTGAGCTGGCTGCCAAGCACTTCCCGGAGACGGTCGAGGACTTGGTGGCTTCGCCTCTTGCCCACGATTCCGCGGCCGAAATCGCTCAGCCGGAAATTAAAGACTGGTACAAGGGTGAAGTTGATGCCATCCCGGGCAAAACGATGCCGGCGTTGCGCGTAGTGAGGCGTGATTATCGAAATCTCCACAACCAGTATTGCTCGTTCGGTCCGTTGGCTCGAACTCAAGGCTTGGGGGCTCACGGGACGCACTACCAGATCCAGGACCTTTACGATGAGGCGTTGCGCGAACGTCCGACGCGCTCCTGGGGCGGCACCACTTATCTTTCGATGGCCAAAGACGAGGAGGCGTGCGATGTGATTCTCGCCTTCGCTACTGTGACAAACGGGGAGCTGGCTTACCGATCCTACCTGAACATGGAGCGGAAGGTGGGACTGCCGCTTGGCCATCTGGCCGAGAAGAATCGGGGCGTCCGCTTAAGTTATAAGGATCTGCAGGCTCATCCCCACCGGTTTGTCAACAGCCCGATGTGGTCAGGGCTGATCGAGAATGGAAGGGCGTATTCACCCTTTACCTACAACGTCGAATGCCAGGTTCCATGGCGGACGCTGACCGGTCGCCAGCATTTTTACCTTGATCACCCGCTTTACATTCAGTTTGGCGAGCACCTCCCGACTTACAAGCCCAAGCCGTTGCCTGCCCAGTACGCCGATCTACATTTCAGCCAGGAAGTTGGCCCGACTAAAATGCTCAACTACCTGACTCCCCACGGGAAGTGGCACATCCATTCGACTTACGGCGATAACCAGCGGATGACCACGCTGTCGCGCGGAGTGGAGCCATTCTGGATCAATGACAAAGACGCCGCCGACATCGGAATTAACGATAACGACTGGGTCGAGGTTCACAACGACCACGGCGTTGTGGTGACGCGGGCGGCGGTTAGCGCCAGGATACCGCGCGGAATCTGCATTCAGTATCACTCGCCTGAGCGGACCTATTCGGTCCCCAAATCTCCGCTTCGCGGTTACCGTCGGGCCGGAGGTCACAACAGCCTTACCCGGACGCGACTGAAACCCAACCTGATGGCGGGCGGATACGGGCAGTTCACTTTCCATTTCAACTACTGGGGGCCAACTGGCTGCAACCGCGACACCCATGTCCTGGTGAGAAAGCTGCCGGATTTGAAATGGTGACGAGGTGAGAGGTGCGGTGAGAGGGCGTCACCCTCTTACCTGAAGGGAGTTACATATGGATGTTCGTTCACAGATTTCCATGGTTTTCCACCTTGACAAGTGTATCGGGTGCCACACCTGCAGCCTGGCTTGCAAGAACATCTGGACTGACCGGAAGGGAACCGAGTACATGTGGTGGAACAACGTGGAAACCAAGCCGGGCACTGGTTTCCCCTCCTGCTGGGAAGACCAGAACAAATACAACGGTGGCTGGGAAGTTCACGAAGGCAAGCTCCGCCTGAAATCCACCGGGAGAGGCCGGATCGTGGCAAATATCTTCCACAATCCGAGCATGCCAAGCCTGGACGACTACTACGAGCCGTGGACGTACGACTACAAGTCGCTATTCAACGCCCCGGAAGGGCCTGATCAACCGACCGCCAAGCCAATCTCGATGATAACCGGAGAACTGATCAACATCGAGTCAGGTCCGAACTGGGATGACGATCTGGGTGGATCGCCGGTGTATGCCGAGCATGACCCGAACCTCGAGGGCCTAAACCCGGTCGAACGTGCGCAACTTTTTGAAGTGGAGCGCCTGGTTTTCTTTTATCTTCCGCGAATCTGCAATCATT
>DAOTAI010000070.1:0-15443 GCA_035593865.1 Acidobacteriota bacterium | reverse complement strand
AAAAATCGGCGGAGTTACCCAAGGGGCGGTGGGTTTCATCCGGGCGCTGCCGCGCCCTCCTTCGAAACCCACCATACGTCTCCTTCGGAACCCACCCTACGTCTCCTTCGAAACCCACCTGCGTCGGAGATCTGCCGGTTTTGGCTACCGGCGGCACCATCGGTCGACTGATCGTTAGCTCTGCTTCTCGATCGCGGCACACACTCGGGCGGGGGTGAGGGGCATACGAAACACCCGGGCGCCTGTTGCGTCGAAGATCGCATTGGCGATGACGGCGCCTATACCGATAATCGCCGGTTCGCCGCCTCCCTGGGGAGGCAGGTCGTCATTCTTGACCAGAACAGTCTCTATCTGGGGCAACCACGAGAACCGCGGGATTTCGTACGTATCGAAGTTCCGATCCAGGATCTCGCCGCCCCGGAACCGAAGTTCCTCGGAGAGCGCATAGCCGAGCCCCATGGTGATGCAACCTTCCATCTGAATGATGGCGCCTTCGGGGTTGATCACCACTCCCATATCCTGGGCGCAGACAATGCGCTTAACCTTAACCTGTCCGCTGGCCCGGTCGACCTGAACTTCCGCAATGGTTGCGACATACGTCCCGGCGTCGATCCCGCAGGCAATCCCGTATCCCCGGCCACTCGGTCCTGCGCCCGGTTTCCATCCGAACCGTTCGCCCGCGGCCTGGAGAACCTGGCGCATTCGCTTGTCGCTGGTATTGTTCAGTCGGAATTCGAGCGGATCCACTTTCGCCTTAGCCACCATGATGTCAATCTGCGACTCGCGGGCAAAGACGTTGATGTTCGCTCCCGGCGCTCGCCAGGGGCCCACACCGAAGGGGTGCGCACCGGTGGTTGCTCCCGACCAACTACCGTAACTCCGAATGGTGTTGTGAGGCACGTCGTAGAACTGCTCGGCGCTGCGTGAGCCGGCGAAATACACATTGTAGTCCCACAGGTGCAGCTTCCCTGCCTGATCGATGCCTGATTTGATCTTCACTACGGCCGCAGGCCTGAAGGTGTCGAAAAAGAATTCCTCGGCGCGGGTCCACATCACCTGGACGGGTTTACCCGCAGTCCTGGCCAGTCGAGCAGCCTCGACGGCATGTCTGCTGCCGCTGCTCTTTCCCCCGAAACCGCCCCCCACAAACGGCGTGATGACCCGGACTTGTTCGATTCGCAGATTCAGCGCGGCCGCAATTTCCTGTTGCGCCGGGAAGGGAGTCTGTGTAGCTGCCCATACCGTGACTTTTCCGTTTTCGATCTTGGCGACTGCCGTATGCGTCTCGATCGGCGCATGGGCGCCGTACCCGTTCATGTACGTGTGTTCAAACAGGATGGACGCCGATTTCTCCCCGGTGGCAAGGTCTCCTCTTCGATCTTCCTCACGAGGCTCGGGCGCATTTTTGACCAGGTAATCGAAAATACTCTCCGTATCCACTTGCGGCGCAGGGGTGTCGAATTCGGCCTTGATCGCCAGAAGGGCTTTTTCGGCCATTTCAGGATCGGGATGAAGGACGGCCGTCAGCCCTTCTTCCTTTATCACCTTTACGCCCGGCAATTTTTCTGCAGCCGACGTGTCAAGTTTGCGAAGCGTGGCCCCGTGAGCCGGGGGACGAAGAATGCGCGCGTACAGCATGTCCGGAAAATGTATGTCGCCGGCGAAACGCGCCTCACCCGTCACTTTCGCCCGGGCATCGATGCGCTTATACGGTTTCCCCATAACCTGAAACTCGGCGATCGATTTGATAACAGCCTTTCGATCGACCAGGCGAGCGATCTTCTCTCCGCCCGCCAATTGGGCAAAGGTCACGCTTCGGCCGGCATCGGTACGGACCCGGATGACGCCTTTATCGACGGTGAGGTTTGCGACCGGCGCATTGAGGCGCCGAGACGCCAGGTCGAGCAGGACCGCCTTCGCTTCGGCTGCGGCCGCCCTAAGCGCAGGGCCGAAGAAACGAGTACTCATTGAGCCGAAAGTTCCCATGTCCCAGGGGCAGAGATCCGTGTCTCCCATGACCATGTCGATCGATTCAACCGCGACGCCCAGTTCGTCGGCTGCCATCTGGGCTAACGAAGTGATCACACCCTGTCCCATTTCGATCTTCCCGGTGTAAACCGTGATTCGGCCGTCTTCGCCGATCTTGAGGTACGCATTCGGGTCGGAGGGATATCCCCGGCGGCCTTGCCCTTCAAGCCAGGGATCCAGAGTGAAGAAGACAACGACTCCGCCCGTGAAGACTTTCAGGAAGTCGCGGCGACGAAGGGAAAAGTCTTCCCGGGTTGCAATACCGGAATGAATTTGATCTTCCATAGTCGTACCCTCATCGCATTTGCAGAGATGCGCTTTCGATTGCCTGAATGATTCGTTTGTGAGCCGCGCATCGGCAAAGGTTATCATCCATGCCAGCCACGATCTCGTCTCGAGTGAGCCTGGGGTTTTTCAGCAGCAAGGCATAGGCGGTCATGATCATTCCAGGGGTGCAAAAACCGCATTGCAGGGCGTCATGATCCATAAACGATTGCTGCAAAGGATGCAGCTTCCCGTCTTTGGCGAGGCCTTCAATCGTCGTGACGCTCTTTCCGCGCACCTCGCGAACGGGCAAGGTGCAGGAGCGGACGGCCTCCTTGTCAACCACCACGGTGCAGGCGCCACACAGGTTTTCGCCGCAACCGTACTTGGTCCCGGTCAGTCCGAGATCGTTGCGCAGGACCCAGAGCAGCATCCTGTCACCCTCAACCTCAATGCTGGTCGGCTTGCCGTTTAGAGTGAATTGAATGGTTTCTTTCATAGAAGCGCCCTTCCTCAAGAACCAAAAAATAAAGACGTTAAATCCCTTTGGCCGCAAGGGTAACGAAGACCGATGCAAGCGTCAATGAAAACCGCTCATCCGCGTAATCCGCGCAATCCGGGCAATCCGCGGGCCATCCACTCCCGCGGATAGGACGGATTACACGGATTACGCCGATGGTCGGGGCGACTACTAAAGCAAAGGACCGGGTCGCTGCGCAGATGATTGACACAATACTTGGAGGCGGTTGTGCTCTAATGGAAATCGGGAAAGATCGCATGCCGATTCTGGTACTCAAAGATGTGCGCAAGATTTATCGGGAGAGCGCGACTCCAGTCGAAGCGATAAGGGGCCTGAGTCTGGAGATTGAGAAAGGCGAGTTCCTGGCGCTGATGGGACCGTCAGGATGCGGAAAGTCGACCTTGCTCCACTTGTGCGGGGCCATGGATCGGGCCACCGCTGGAGAAATATGGCTCGAAGACAGACGTCTCGGCGATCTCAGTGACCAGGAAATGACCCTTTTGCGGCGACGACGGGTGGGATTTGTCTTCCAGTTCTTTAATTTACTCCCCACTTTGAATGTCGTTGAGAACATCGCCCTCCCGCTGCTACTCGATGGATCTCCTGATCGGGAAGCTCGACGCGCGGCGGAAGGTCTGGCGCACAGCCTGGATCTCGGCCGTCATCTTCGACGTTACCCCGCTCAACTATCGGGAGGCGAGATGCAGCGCGTCGCGTTGGCCAGGGCCATCATTCACAAGCCGGCCCTTGTTATTGCGGACGAGCCGACCGGAAGTCTTGACTCCGAGAATGGCTCGCGCATTCTGGAGCTGTTCCAGAGATTAAACAGAGAATCCGGCCTGACGATTCTTCTGGCGACACACTCGGTCGAGACTGCCGCTGCCGCCAATCGCATCCTCCGCATGCGCGATGGCCGCTTGTGCTAACCAAGGAGCAGGTAGTCTTGGACCAAGTGAAGGCGATGCCCCGACGATCACAGGAGAAAATCTGTTGACCCTGTTTCGTACTTTCATACTCCGTCGGCTGCGCCAACAGCCGCTGGCGACTGCGGCGACTATAGTGGGAGTGGCTCTTGGCATCGCAGTCGTCCTTGCCATTCAGATGGCCAACTCTGCCTCTGTTCAGAGCTTTGCGCAGGCTGTTGAAACGATGGCAGGGAAGACGTCTCTTGAAATCGTCCCCAAGGGCGCCTTTATCGACGAGACGGTCCTGGCTTCCCTGGGATGGTTGCGGGAATATGGATCGACCAGCCCGGTTATCGAAGCCGACATTTTGATCAAGAACCGTCAAGGCGTCCTCGAATCGGTCCGGCTCCTGGGAATGGATATCCTTCGCGATCATTTCCTTCGAGAGTATCGGGTACTCGATCTTGGAGAAGACGAGACGCGCGCGGCTCGCGAAATCCTGTCGCTGTTACTGGATTCCGAAAGTATCGTGCTAACCCAGAAATTCGCCCGCCGAAACGGCCTCGGCGTGGGATCGGAAGTGGAGGTGATCGCCGGGGACAAAGTCACGATTCTTCGCGTTGCGGGGCTACTTCGCGACATCGGGCCCGCGAGGACTCTCGATGGTAATTTCGCGCTCATGGATATTGCCGCGGCTCAGCTTCTCGTCGATCGATTGGGTCGAATCGATCGGGTGGATATAAAGTTAGACGCGGATATCAAACCCGAGGAGGCAGCACAGAAGATTACGAAACGGCTTCCGCCCGAACTGCAAATCCAGCCGCCCGGGGCACGGGGCAGGCAAGTGGAGAAGATGCTCGAGGCTTTTCACTTCAACCTCATGGCCCTGTCTTACATAGCGCTGATCGTGGGCCTTTTTCTTATCTATAACAACATCTCCACGTCTGTCATTTCCCGTCGCGAGGAAATCGGAATGCTAAGGGCGCTCGGGCTCAGCCGTCCGAGACTCTTGGCGCTCTTTATCGGCGAGGCTGCCTTCTTGTCGGTCATCGGGTGCGCGCTCGGCCTAGTCCTGACCAGGAGCCTGGCTCTCGGCGCCATCGCGGCAACGTCCACGACCGTCAACTCGCTCTATGTCACATCACAGGCCGAGCCACCGCCACTGGGACCTTGGGAAATTGCCCTCGCTTTCGGCATCGGGATCCCGCTTTCACTGATTTCCGCTACTCTTCCAGCTGCCGAGGCCGCCCGGATCACCCCAGTCGCGGCTGTTCGAAGCGCGGACCGCTTTGTTTTCGGTAACCTGAAGCCTTTACGCTATGCCCTCATCTCCCTGGCGCTCGGCCTGGCGGCGTGGCGGCTCGCCAAACTCCCGCCGCTCGGAGGACTTCCCATAGCCGGATATGCTTCGGCCTTGGCGGCCGTCTTTGCGGCAGCCTTCGCGGTCCGGCCCGCCCTGCTTTTGACGCTGAAGTCTGGAAGGCGGCTCCTGAACGTCCTGTTCGGCATAGAGGGAAGACTGGCTTCAGCCAACCTCTTGGCCTCGATTCGACGCACTTCGATACCGGTCGCGGCTCTATCGATCAGCCTTGCCATGATGGTTGCGATCGGCATCATGGTCGGAAGCTTCCGACAGACAGTCATTTATTGGGTCGAGCAAACGCTGCAGGCAGATCTCTACGTGCGACCTGCCACCCGATCAAATATCCCGACCGAGGCGGAGATCTCTGAGGAAGCAGAAAAGATCATCACGTCGCACCCCGCAATTGTGGCCGTCTCACGGTACAGGAACTTCGATGTGATTTACGGAGACGCTTTGGTGATCGTTGCGGGAGGCGATTTGACAACGCAACTGGAGCGAGGGGCAATCTTTTTCAAGGAGCCGGCCGATCGCGGCAGGGCAATGAGACTCGCGCGGGAACCAGGAGCTGTCATCGCATCGGAGAGCTTTTCTCTTCGCCATGGCAAGCGCCTCGGCGACACCGTCACCTTACCTACAGCCCACGGCACGCAGTTGTTTAAGATAGCGGCCATCTTCTACGATTACTCAAGCGATCGCGGGGTTCTGGTTATGGACTATTCCGCTTTGTCCCGCCACTACGGAACAAAGAGACCCACCAACCTCAGCCTGTATTTGAAGCCGGGCGCCGATCCAGAAGAGGTTCGATCGGACATCCTCAACCGCTTGGGAAACCGCTATCGTTACTTTCTCTACACAAACTCGTCGCTCAAGACCGAAGTCCTGAGGGTTTTCGACAATACTTTTGTCATCACACGGGCCCTCGAAATCATCGCGATCTCGGTGGCTATACTTGGGGTCGTAACCAGTCTGCTGACCCTGATTATTGAAAGGAAACACGATTTAACGATCCTGAGGCTGGTGGGGGCAGAGCGCAAACAAGTGCGAAAAATGGTAATGATTGAGTCGGGCCTTATGGGGACGATCAGTCAGGCGACTGGCATTGTGGTAGGGTTCCTGCTCTCCCTGATACTGATCTACGTGATTAACGTCCAGAGCTTCGGCTGGACGATTCAATTCCGCATTCCCTGGTCTTTTCTGGCGCAGACGACCTGCCTGATACTGATCGCCACCGTCCTGTCCGGAATCTACCCTGCCTATCTGGCAACCAAATCGGCTCTAATGGAGCAGGCGGAATGAGCCTGTTGATTCCCTTACTTCTGTCGGCAGCCGCGGTTTTAGGCGCTTCCATCGACTCGGACGATCGAAATGAGTGGAAACACGCCAAACCGGGTTATCAATATCGCTTCCCTCAAGATCACGCGAGCCATCCTGATTATGCCCTGGAATGGTGGTACTACACGGGAAACGTCGGAACAGAAGAGGGACAGCTGTTCGGGTATCAGCTCACGTTTTTTCGCATAGGGCTGGAGTTTGTTCCAGCGAACCCATCGCGGTGGGCGGTTCGTGATCTGTTTGCGGCTCATCTGGCCGTCAGTGATTTGACTCATGGGCAGTTCCACTTTGCCGAAAAAATGAACCGGGCGGGCATCGGGTGGGCCGGAGCAGCCACCGATACCTACCGGGTGTGGAATGAAGAGTGGGAAGCCCGGCTTGATCCGCCGAATACCCACAGGCTGCGGGCAGGCAGCCGAGAGTTGGGTATCGAATTGGAACTCCTGGAGGCGGCGGCGCCGGTAATTCATGGGGAAGATGGGATCAGTCGCAAAGGAAAAACGGCTGATAATGCATCACACTACTATTCGTTGACCCGAATGCCGACCCGGGGGCGCATTTACCTGCAAGATCAGATCTTTCAAGTTGAGGGTCAGAGTTGGATGGACCACGAGTTCGGTACGACCTTCCTTGAAGATCATCAGCTCGGATGGGATTGGTTCTCTATCCAGCTCGACAACAAGGTGGACCTGATGGTTTTCCAACTGCGACGTGCCGACGGGGGAATCGATACCAACTCGAGCGGCACCCTGGTCTTGGAGGGCGGGAAAGCAGTTCCAATCAGAAATGGAGAGTTTACGCTCGAGCCCCTTCGAATTTGGGAATCCGAGAGCGGGGCTCGGTATCCCGTGTCCTGGCGCGTTTCGATTCCAAAGAAAGGGATTTCCCTAATCGTCGAGGCGGCGCTCGATAACCAGGAACTGAGAACGACGACAACCGATGTCACATATTGGGAAGGATCGACCAGAATCCGTGGCACCTGGCAAGGCCAGCCCATCACTGGGAAAGGTTACCTGGAAATGACCGGATACACGGGCCAACCGATGGGGCGAGTAATGGGAGGCGAGTGATTTTATAGAGCCGCCCGCCGGGAGGAGCCGCTTTTCAGGTGTACAATCAGGCGCGTGTCAAACCTCGACAAAGGAAAGGCTTTACAGGACCCTGTCGTTGGGACATCCACCGGCCCACCTGGCCTGACGCCTGAAAGGAGAACAGATTCATGCCGACACCAGAACAGATCGTCGAAGACCTTCGACAAATCGCGAACAACTGGCGATCTCTGGCTCTTTTTTGGCACGTTTACCTCGGCGCCCTGGCGCTGTGGCTCACTCTCGGATTCCGCCCTTGCAGGCGAGTCATGGGAATTCTACTGGCGCTCCCGTTTGCGTCTGTCAGCTTACTGGCCTGGATGACTGGGAACCCCGTTAATGGCGCTGTTTTCGCCCTTGCAACGGTAAGCCTCGCCTTAATTTCTGTGAAAATGACTCCTCGACCGGTTCGGCCCCGCGGGGCGCCGTGGGTCATTGCCGGCGTCGTTATCCTCGCATTTGGTTGGATCTACCCGCATTTCCTGGAGACGACATCGCTTCTCCCTTATCTTTACGCCGCCCCCGCCGGACTCATTCCTTGCCCGACCGTTTCGATCATCATCGGCTTGACTTTGGTCCTGCGCGGTCTGGAATCACGTTCCTGGTCGATGATTGTCGGTTCGATCGGTGTCGTTTACGGACTTTTCGGCGCTCTTCGGCTCGCTGTCAGCATCGATTGGATGCTAGTCGCCGGCAGTTTCGCGGTTCTCCTACAGGCGAGCTCCAGCAGCACCGTCAGCAACTATCCCAGCGCAAACTCCGACAGCGAGACTGGCCGCCCTGTTTCCAGCGATCGCTCCGCTGCAAAAACGACCCTGTGAGTCTCCATTGCCGTGTCGAAGTCGGTAAGCGGCATCCGGGTGCCGCTACGGATCGCATTAATGAACGATTGGAACTGAGGCTGGTAAGGATGGTCCTTGACGTCACCCGAATCAATTAACGCGGTTTCAAGAGTGCTCCACCTGCTCTTATCCATCCCTCTCAGCTTTTCACTGTAAAGGCGATTGTCGAGGAGACTGCCTTTGCTCCCTACCAGGTGAATGTGGAAGTAGTATGGCTGCAGGCAATCGATCACCGAGGCCACTTTTCCTATCCTGCCGTCCTTGAATCTCAGCATTGTGACGGAGGTCGGATCATACTCGTAGGGAAGGAACGCCTCGGCTTTCGACCGGGTACCATAAGCAAAGACCTCATCCACCTCAGAGTCCATGAAGAAGAGAAGGCCGTCCAGGGCATGGCAGCCAGCAGTCAAAAGGCTGCTCCCACCCATCTGTTTCTTCACATTCCAATGAAACTGACCGTACCAGGGACCAATGCCGTGGTAGTAATCCACTTCGGCATAATGAATATCGCCCAGAAGACCTTCGGTGATACAAGACTTGACCAGGGTGAAGTGCTTGCTGAACCGGCATTCAAAGCAGACGCAGCAATTAACACCGCTCTCTCGAATAGCTTCCCTGATCGAGCGGGCATCTTCGAAATTAAGGGAAATGGGCTTTTCGATGAGGAGGTGCTTTCCTGCCCGGGCGGCAGCAACGGCTTGCGAAGCATGGCAGGAATGTGGCGTACAAATATCAACAATATCGATGTCTGGATCAGACAACATCTCTTCGAACGAGGAATAGACCTTGAGCGGAATACCATACTTGTTCTCAAGTAAGGCCGGATCCAACGGGCGCGAATGACAGACTCGCGTCACCTTGGCTCCCTGAACCGATTTGAAGGTATTGATGTGCGCACCGGCTGCCCAGCCAAGACCAACAATTCCTATTCTGAGATCGTTCACGGCAGTGTCTCCTTTTTGATCGATAAGCTTCTTCGAGATTCTCACATCATTTGTCGAGGTTAACAATCCTTTGACTAACTTGCCTTTCGCAGATACCCTCTTTTCGTGCCACGGCTTGTTCTTTGCACTGCTTTTGTCCTGTTTTGTCTGGGGAGTTGTGTGTTTTTCCACCCGGATCCTGTCAGTGTCGCCTTCGAAACGATGGGTACCAAGGCCGCGCTGACGCTCGGCGGACGGGAAAGCGATCAACTTACCGCGGCCTCAGCTCGCGTCAAGGAATTGATGCAATCGCTCAACCAGGAATTGAGCGATTATCTTCCAGACAGCGTTGTCTCCCATTTAAACGCCTTTGCCGGGATTCAGCCGATCGAGGTGCCGGAACACACCAGACGTTTGCTGGAACTATCACAGCATTACAGCGATCTGACCGGGGGAGCCTTTGATGTCACGGTTGGCCCGGTTGTCCGATTATGGCGCTCGGCGCGCGCCAACCGTCTTTCCATTCCCTCGGAGCAGACCATCAAGGAGTGCCTGGCCTTGGTGGATTATCGCCGCGTAGAGATCAAAGGTCGGTCAGCTTTTCTTACCAAGAGAGGGATGAGAGTGGATTTCGGAGCGATCGGAAAAGGGTATGCGGTCGATCGGGCGTGGGAAGAATGCCGTGCCCTCGGGATCACGAGCTTCATGTTCGATCTGGGAGGAAACATTCGGGTGTCGGGAGAAGCTAAGCCTGGCATGCCCTGGTCGATTGGGATCCGGGATCCGTTTGAAACTGAATCAAACCTTGGGAAAATCGAAATACCGGACGGTTGGGCGGTTGCCACGTCTGGTCAGTATGAACGCTTCGTGGAGATCGAGGGCCGTCGGTATGGACATATTATCGATCCTCGGACGGGGTTTCCCGCAAGCGGGCTAGCAGGAGTGACGGTTCTCGCTCCGGATGCAACCACCACGGATGCGCTCTCCACCGGCCTATTCATACTCGGCCCGGCAGAAAGTATCCCGGTGATTCGGAAGGCGCAAGTGGAGGCTGTTTTCATCCCCGACAAGCAGCCGACGGAATTGTGGGTGACCCCGGGCATACAACCGAGATTGACACTTTTCAGAGACGCGAAGGTGAGAATCTTACCGGGGTGGTAGGGCGCGTCTCATGTTAGGTAATTATGGTTTTTTGAGGAGGAACTTATGGCTCGACCGATCAGCAAAGTAGCCCCTGAATGGTGGGACTACACAACCCTGGATCCACAGATTCTGCGAGAAATACCCAAGATTGACGAAAAAGCGTTAGGGCAGTTGTCGCGTCCCGGCTTTCAAGTTCACTTCTACGACACTCTCGAAGAGTTCTACGTCGCCGAAGCTCTGGAATATGTCGAAGCCTGGAAACAGGCCACACCAAGTCAGCCGGCCGGCATTTGCGGTCCGATTGGTCCTACTGAACAGCTTCCACTAGTCGCTCGTATCGTCAACGCCGTCGATCTTTCTCTGAAAAACGCTCATTTTTGGGGTATGGACGAATGGATCGAAAACGGGGAGCCGGTTCCGCCAACCCATCCGTTGTCTTTTGCCAAGGCGGATATGGAATTGTGTTTTAACCGGATTCGCCCGGAATTGCGCATGCCGGAAGAGAATCTGCACTTTCCGACGGGGGATCTGGCTGCTTACTCGCGAACCTTTGATGAAGTCCGCTGTGTCGTGATGCAGGGGGGCCAGGGAGAGGTTAAGCACTGGGCTTTCAATGATCCCGTACGACGCACAGGAGTGTACGCGAACGAGCCTCCGTCCCCGGAGGAATACCGAACCCTCAGTGCCCGAATTGTGGATTTACACCCAATGACGATCATCCAGAATGCCAGGACTTCAGGCGGAGGGAACGTTTTGCAGGTACCCACGCGCGCCGCCACAGTTGGCCCCGTGGAAACCTGGAAGGCGGAAAAGGTATCGATCTGGCAGGCAGGCGCTCATGACAATCCCTTCGGCATGCGACTGACCGCATTCATGATCTCCAAGCGCATTCCCGATTCGGCTGTTCCGATGTCACTTTTGGCGGATCATCCCAACGTCCATTTTCACTACTACCGGGGAGGCCTTGGAAAGGTCGAAGCTGAAATGCATTAACAACCGTTTGATCAGTCGACAACCACCCCACCGTCGTCGATGTTTTCGGCGGTAAAGAGGCGCGAGGGAAGAACAATTTCTTTGGGTACTTCCTCGCCCCTCAGGATCTTCAGGGCCGTTTCAACGGCCTCCCTGCCGCCGGTCGGATACTCGAACGTCGCTCCGAGGATACCCTGTCGAGCGTATACCTGACCTTCGTTCGGCAGAGCATCGATTCCGACAAAGACGATATCTTTCTCCCGCCCGGCGGCTCTGGCTGCCAGATAAGCGCCATGGGCGCCGGGGTCATTGTGCGCGTAAACCAGGTCGATTTTTGGGAAGCGGGCCAGAGCCGATTCCATCTCTCGCCGGGCATCCGGCTCGAGCCACTTCATGTCAGCCTCGAAAATGATCTCGATATCGGTCCCCTCAATTGCCTCACGAAAGCCGGCATGGCGGTCCTGTCCCGGTGTCGATGTCATCAGCCCCTTCAACTCCACAACCTTGCCCTTGCCATTCAGGCGCTCGACAATCCAACGACCGGCGGCGCGTCCGATCTTTCGGTTATCCGCCCCAATAAAGCAGGTATATTGATCACCCAAGATTCTGCGATCGAGCACGATGACCGGAATTCCTTTTCTGAACGCCTCGGCCACGGGTGGAGTCAAAGGCGCTGCTTCTTTGGGCGAGACGATCAGCAGATCGACTCCCGCGCTGGTGAACTCTTCGATCTGCGAACGCTGCTTCAGTGTGTCGTTTTGCGCGTCTTTGAAAACCACATTAATCTCCGGATAAGCCTTCGCCGCTTCTCGAATATCCTCGACCATCTGGACCCGCCACGGCTCGCCGAGATTGCATTGGCTCATACCGATCGTCCACTTTGCCGCGCCTTCCGCGCGCTCGCGTGGAGAGCTTCCCGGTTCAGAGGAACAGCCGCTGAGAAGGCCGAGAAAAAGGGCCAAGATTGAAAGAGTTGTTGTCTTCATCTTCACTCCTTGAGCATAAGCGCTCAAAATCGCCTTCTGTCCCGAAGGGACTAAGTCTCCGGTCCGGTATTGCGTTCCTTCCCTGAAAGGGAAGAGCAAATTCGACGTTGTGCCTATGCTGTTCCCCTTCAGGGAACCGATTGAAACTAAGACTGACCCAGGTACCTGAAAAACGGTACCCTGGGCTATCTTGCTTAGTCCCCTTCGGGACAAAAGGCCAAGCCTCATTTGAGCGCTTATGCCACTCCATTAGGTACAGTCGCCGCCTAGAGCTTCCTGCTTTTCTGGAAAAGAACCGCGGCAACAATAATCAACCCGGTCAACATCAGGCGTGTTGCTTCGCTTACCGCGTTGATGCTCAGGATCTTTTCGAGATAACCAATTGTCATGACGCCGATAAGCGTCAGGCCGATGCCTCCTCGACCCCCTGCCAGGCTGGTGCCTCCGATTACCACCATGGCTATTGCGCTCAGCTCGTAAGTGGCACCGGCCTCCGGGTCTCCTTGCAGTTCCTGGGCAGCCTGGCAAATCCCCGCTACGGCAGCAAAAAAGCCGCTCAATCCGTAAGCCAGGAGTTTTGTCAGGCGGGTGGGAACGCCCGACAACCTGGCCGCTTCTTCATTTCCTCCAACCGCGTAAAGGTAGCGTCCCCATCGCATCCTGGCAAGGAGCGTCCAGCAGACGAGAACCGACGCCAGGAAAACGAGGGTTACGACAGCGATGTTGTCTCCTAGCAGCTTTGAATTCAGGAAATCGAAGATAGGGGGGCTCGGCCGGTAGTCATAAGTCCCGTCTGGCCTGAAAACAGCCGATGAGATTTTTTGTCCGCCGGAGATCCACTTCGCTACTCCCCGGGCGAAGACCATCATCGAAAGGGTCGCTATAAAGGGCTGGATCTGAAATCTTGCCACGAGGCCGCCGGAAAGCGAGCCGGCCGAAAGCCCGAGCAGTAATGACAGCGGCACGGCGCTCCAGGGGGACCAACCCCAGTGGATAGACAGGATCGAAAAGAAGACCGCCGTGAGCCCGAGGACGCTACCGACCGCCAGATCAATTCCCCCGGTAATGATGACCAGCGTCATGCCGCAGGCGAGAAGGCCGAAGACCGATACATGGCGCAACATGTCTCGATGTGTATCCCATTTCAGGAAGGCGCCGTCGGCATTGAAGATAAAACCGAGAAGGAGAACTAGAAAGAGCGCCAGACCCGCTCTGAAAACAGGGGCTGACATCCATTCTGGAACCCTAGACTGTGGTCGACGCGCCATCACGGTGCCGGCTTCGATCATCATTTCTCCCAATTCCCCCCATGGCTGCGCTCATGACCTTTTCGGCGGTTACCTCGTCGCGGGTCAGCTCGCTCACAAGGCGTCCCCGGTGAAGAACCAGGATGCGGTCAGACAAAGCCAGCAGTTCGGGAAGTTCCGAGGTGACCAATAAAACTGCCACTCCTTGTTCCGTGCACTGATAGATGAGTTGATATATATCGTGTTTGGCGCCCACGTCGACGCCACGAGTGGGCTCGTCCAGGAGAAGCAATTTTGGATTTGTCTGTAGCCACCGAGCGAACAGAACTTTCTGTTGATTGCCGCCGGAAAGGGTACTGACATCCTGTCGGATCGAGGAAGCTTTGACCCCGAGTCGCACAAATTGGGCTCGGCTCGCTGCCTCTTCCTGCCCGCGCTCGATCCATCCCCTGTGTGAAAAGGCGCCGAGTGAAGCCACCGTAATGTTGTGAGCCAGGTTGAGCGAGGGAATCAGCCCGGTTTCCTTCCGATCATTGGTAAGAAGGGCCACTCCTCGCGCGATTGAATCAGCGGGAGAGCGCACCACCAGGGGATGGCCGTCAAGCGTCAGCGATCCTCGGGCAGCCGGTCCGTAAACCCCGAACAGTCCGTTCAGGAGCTCGCTCTTCCCGGATCCTTCCAGTCCTGCTACCCCGACGATTTCTCCCGAAGACACCTCAAACGAGACATTTTGAACGGCGTAAAGTCTGGCTCCTGAGGGATCGGGGACCGAAAAATCCCTGACTTTGAGCCTTGTCGACCCGATCTTCGGTACACGCTTCGGAAACTGAGCCGACATGTCGCGCCCGATCATCCATCGCACTAGTTTGTCGGGTGGTAATGCTGAAGTCTTCTCAGTCCCGACAGCTCGTCCGTCCCGCAAGACCGTAATTCGATCTGCGATCCGGTAGATCTCCTCCATGCGGTGCGTAATGTAAACGATGGCGCAGCCACGGTTTTTGAGCCCTGAAATCACTTCGAACAATTTCTCGATTTCAGGGGCATTGAGGGCGCTGGTCGGCTCGTCCATGACGACAACACGGGCATCGAAAGCGAGCGCCTTGGCAATTTCAATCATTTGACGGACCGCCAAGGGATAGCGCTCAACCTTCCGATAAAGGTCCAGGTCAAGTCCGAGTTGCGCCAGGCAAGCTGAAGCCTGCCTGGCCTCCAGGCGCCGGTTTACCCATAGCGAGCCGCCCACGCGGCGACCGAGGAAAAGGTTGTCAACCACGTTGAGGGAGTTGACCAGCGACATCTCCTGGTAGATGACTGCAATCCCTTGCTGTGCCGCGTCATGAGGCGACCGGAAGCGAACGGGACGCCCTTCCAGCCGGATTTCGCCCGAGTAGTCACGGTAAGCGCCCGAGGCGATCTTGATTAGAGTGCTTTTGCCCGCGCCGTTCTCGCCTGCCAGCACATGCACTTCGCCGGGAAGCAGTCGTAACGAGACACCGTCAAGAACCGGTACCGTCCCGAAAGACTTGCTGATTCCCTCCATTTCCAAGAGCGGTACTTGATCCGTCATTTGAAAGCCGCGTGACTGCGCATCTACCGACAGGCCTCAGGAAATGCGGCCGATCGGGCAAGTCATGATACTAACATGAGTCCTTTTTACGGCAAGTAACGCTTTGTCGTGACTCGTCCCCACACGCGGTGCTGGCGAAAAGCCTCGGCATACGGGACTCCTGCCTGCAACCCCCGAAAGGCAGACTGGATCATCGCCATGTCGAGCAGATTCACCTGGTCATGATCCTTGAGCCAGACGGTTTGACTCTCATGGCAGGAAAT
>DAOTAI010000069.1:0-15451 GCA_035593865.1 Acidobacteriota bacterium | reverse complement strand
CGAAAAATGGTCAATTTGCCCGCCGAGCGTTCGGTTGTGAGAAATCCGGGCTAGGGCACTTTCTTCACTCCTTAAACGAACCTTGAAGAGTGGGAGGAACCTCGCACGGTTTACCAGGGTGCGGGACGGCTTCTTTCCCCATTTCCGGGGGTGTCGCGAAAAAACGCTCCACCCCCGGCTACTTTCCTTGCACGCCTCCGGCCTCCGGCGTGCCTTACAGGCGAAACGTCCACACCGTGTGCCGGTCGATCGCCATGAACACGAGCACGCAGTATACGGTGCCCAGAACCAGGAGAAGGATTGGAGCGAACCTTCTCGCCCGCAGGTGGCGTTCCCTTATAAGTGTCATAACTCGGTAGGCGAGGTAGCATTCCAGGGCAAACGGTGGAAAACCGAAGAATCCGAGGAGCGGCATTTCGAATATCTTCAGGAAAGCCAACTTCGGTACCGAGTAGATCCACTTGGCGCCTGCCCAATAGTTCCAGAATTCCCAAAGCAGGCCGCAAACCATTCCAGCGAGCAGCAATCTCACCAGAAGGGAGTAATCGCCTTGTTCCGCCTGTCCGGCGAGCGAAGCATCTTTATGTCCTGCCCAGTAAAGAAGGGGATCGAGGAGGAAGATAAGTCCCAACCAAACAAAAGGGAAAAACCATTCTGGGGCCATGAGCGGGCTGAACATCATCAGGATTCCCAAAGCTACAGACCGCACGAGAAGGCCGTTGCTGATCCTGATCGATCGCCCGCGGATTTGCTTTACAATGCCAATATTACGGAGCAGCGTCGCGGTTTCGAAGATGCCCGGGAGAACTGTTCCAAAGGCGACGAAATATCCGGGCCAGCGTAGATAGGTGGCAATCGGCACGCCAATGTAATTCCAGTTGTCCAGGCGGAAGTTGTAGATTTCAAAGAAAAGCCAGAGCGGCGTTGAAAAAAGGAAAACCCGCAGAGCTTCCCGGGGCCTGTCCAAAATGAGCGAATTGTTGGCGCGGATGTGATTGATGCCTGCGGCAAAAAAGATGTAGGTCCACCAGGCGATGGAGTAGAAGTAAGAGTAAAACGGCTCTACCTGCTGCAGCATGAGCAGGAAAGAAATTACATGGACTATTGCGGCCAACAGGATTAACAGCTTTGCCATTCCATCCGGTGAGACTCACGCCGGCAAGGTGAGTCATTTATTTCACGCTATCCCGAACGACGCCCCAAACAACGTCGTTCGACAAGCCCATTTGGTTTTGTACAGCCTCGGTGCCCTGAAGGCAGTTTATTTGCTCAACACCCGGCCAATCTCCGGCAGAGCTTTCAGAACGACCTCCCCGACGATCCGCATGTTCTCGGCCGATAATTTATCCAGAGTGTCTTGAGGTGTGTGCCAGTAAGCGTAATCCAAGTCAATTATGTCGATTACCGGAACCCCCTGTTGGGCAAATGGAATGTGATCGTCGATCGCGCTGATTGTGCCCGCTTGCGGAAACTTGTCTCCATATCCCAGCCTTGAGGCGGTCGTCCAGATGATGTCGACGAGCCACCGGGTTGAGTTCGTATCACGGCGGAACATCAGGTCTTTTTCGCCAACCAGGTCAAGCAGAATCAGAGCGCCGACCGAGCGAAGCAACTGCTGGCTGTTCAGCATTTTGACGAATTCACGGCTGCCGTAAAGACTGTCAAAATCGGTCCATTCGCGGATGGATTCCTCCCCATCAAAAAAGACGAACCAAATCTCATGGTTGGTGGGGTTGTCCTGGCTCAACACGCGCGCCAGCTCGAGAACAACGGCGCAGCTCGAAGCCCCGTCATTGGCCCCCACGAACCGGAAATCTTCGAAATACTTGCTGTCGTAGTGACTGGCGAGGATGATGGCCTTTCCACTTGTCCCTGGTAACACGCCCCAGATGTTTCTCATCTGAAGTGGACCAATCGGAGTAAGCGGCTGAAACTCCTGTGTCTGAACCTTCAGGCCGTAGCTCTTGAGTTGGGTAATCAGGTAGTCTCCGACCTTCTTCTGAGCGTCGCTTCCGGGTGGATGCGGGCCGAAAGCCACGATGGCTTGAACGTGACTCATTATTTTCGCGCGATCGAGTCCGGGCTGCCTGGCCCTGTCTCTTCGCCTGCTCGATCCGTAGGAGGGCCGTGGCGCCTGATCGGAGACCGTAATGCTGTCAGGCCAGATGGCTGATTGTTGCTGGGTTGTAACCTCGCCGAATAGGAAGGAAAAGAGGAGTACGTTCGGCAAAAGCGACAGTGAAAAAGCGAGCCTCAAGAGCATCCGAACCTTATAGTGGAGTATCCAGGGAGTTGCACCCGTATCCTATTGGCAAATTGCAAACTCCGGACCGCTATGCTACATTTCGATTTTTCACTATACCGCAGAAAGGAATCATTATGAAGGTATTCGACAGCGAGAACATCCGGAACATTGCAATGGTAGGGCACGGAGACTCCGGAAAGACTTCCCTGGTAAGTGCCATGCTCTATTCCGCGGGCGCTGTCAACCGGCTGGGCCGAGTAGAAGAAGGCAATACTGTTACCGATTATGATGAGGACGAGATTCAGCGTGGAATCACCATCAATACGGCTCTAGCTCGCTGTGAATGGAATAACACCAAGATCAACTTCCTTGACACCCCGGGATACCGAGCTTTCATATTGGATGCGAAGGGCGCCATGATCGCTGTCGAAACCGCACTTGTGGTGGTCGATGCGGTGGCCGGCGTCGAAGTACAAACGGAGGAAGTCTGGTCTTACGCCGAAGAGTTCAAGATTCCTCGCGTTGTGGTGATAAACAAGCTGGACCGCGAGCGAGCCAGCTTCTCTCGAAGCCTTGAATCCTTGCACTCCGTCTTTGGACGAACCGTTGTCCCGATCGCTCTTCCGATCGGAGAAGAAAAGTCTTTTACTGGGATCATCGACTTGGTGCGCAACCGCGCGTTCGTGTACGAACAGGACGGCAGTGGTAAGTTCAAGGAAACCGAAGTCCCTGCGGAGATGAAGGACCGGGCGGAAGAGTTGCGATCGCAACTGATTGAAATGGTTGCGGAAAGCGATGATTCCCTGATGGAGAAGTTCTTCGAGAACGGGACTCTGAGCGATGAGGAACTGCTGAGCGGTCTGCGCATGTCTCTCCGAAATCGGGCGATTTCCCCGGTGGTATGCACGTCAGCCACCCTGAATATCGGGGTCAAGCAACTCCTGGATTGGATCCACGGTCTCTTCCCCACGCCGCTCGAGCGAGAACCTTTCCCGGCAGTCCAAGCGGACAGGCAGCCGGCGGAGCCGTTGTCGATAAAGAAGGATGGCCCAACAATGGGCTTCGTTTTCAAGACGCTTGCCGACCCGTTTGCAGGACGGATCAGCATGGTCAAGGTCCTTTCCGGTTCGTTGAAGAGCGATTCAACTGTACGGAATTTGAACCAGGACAAAGACGAACGATTGGGACAGATCCAGATCCCGCAGGGCAAGACCTACGACCCGGTTCCCGAGGTTCGCGCCGGCGATATCTGCGCGGTCTTGAAGCTGAAAGAGACCACGACAGGAGATACGTTGGGAGACCGGGGGATAACCACACTGGTGAAGAAGGTTGAGTTCCCGGAACCGGCGATCAGTTTTGCGATCCTGCCGAAATCACGCGGGGATGAGGACAAGATCGGATCGGCAATCGCCCGCATCATTGAAGAAGATCCTTCAATCCGTTTCGGTCGTGACCCACAAACGAAGGAATTCCTGCTCTCAGGAAGCGGTCAACTGCACGTCGAGGTTGTGGTAGCCAAGTTGCAGAAGAAGTTCGGTGTCGAAGTGATTTTGAAACCGCCGAAAGTTCCCTATCGCGAGACGATCACGGCACGGGCAGAGGTACAGGGCCGGCACAAGAAACAGACCGGCGGTCATGGTCAGTTTGGTGATTGCTGGATCAGGATGGAGCCCCTGGAGCGAGGTCAGGGTTTTGAATTCGTCAACGATATTTTCGGCGGCGCCATTCCACGCCAGTTTATTCCAGCCGTCGAAAAAGGGATCCTGGAAGCGGCAGAAAAAGGTTACCTGGCCGGCTATCCTGTGGTCGACTTCAAGGTGGTCCTGTTTGACGGAAGTTACCACGAGGTGGATTCCTCTGAAATGTCCTTCAAAATCGCAGGCTCCCTGGCGTTTAAGAAGGCGATGGAACAGGCGAAACCGGTGTTGCTCGAGCCGATCATGAATGTCGAGGTATACGTTCCCGAGGAAAATGCAGGCGACGTTATGGGGGATTTGAACAGCCGCCGCGGACGCATTCAGGGAATGGACCGCAAAGGAAACAACCAGGTCGTCAAAGCACAGGTCCCCCTGGCCGAGATGCTCAGTTACTCTCCGGTTCTGACCTCTCTGACGGGAGGGCGAGGTAGCTATCGGATGGAGCACTCACATTACGATATCGTGCCCGCGCACCTTGCCGAAAAGATAATCGCCGAGGCTAAGAAAGAGAAAGAGGAGCAGTAGGCTCAACAAAGTAGAATGCTCTCAAAGCTAGTCGAGCTCGGCCCGGTGACGATTCACACCTACGGTGTTCTTCTCGTCACGGCGTACCTCACAGCCATAGCCCTCACAGCGCGGCTGGCTGAAAAGGACAAGGTTCCCCGCGCATACGCCTGGGATTTGGGGTTTGTCGTCATCATATCGGCTCTCATCGGGGCCAAGCTCCTGATGGTGGCGAGTGAGATCGGGACGTACCTGCGCGATCCGTCGCTGTTCTTGTCGCTCGACTTTTGGCGCGCAGGTGGTGTGTTCTACGGGGGGTTCATCGGGGCGGTTGCAGGAAGCGCGATTTACGCTTGGAGAAATCCACAGCTTCCCTTTTGGATCATGGCCGATGCCGCCGCTCCGGCTATAGCGCTCGGTCAATCCATAGGTCGGCTTGGCTGTTTCGCGGCCGGTTGCGACTACGGGCGTCCTGCCGATGTGCCTTGGGCGGTTACCTTCACGAGCGAATATGCCCGAGCACGGACCGGGGTGCCGCTGAATATCCCGCTGCATCCTGCCCAGCTGTATGAATCGTTTTCGACGCTTCTCATATTCCTGTTTCTCCTCGTGCTCCATCGGCACAAGAAGTTTCAGGGACAGGTTTTTGCGGCTTACCTGATAGCCTACGGTATAGCTCGCTTCTTTCTTGAATTCTTTCGAGGCGACGCCGACCGCGGGTTTGTCTTTGCCTGGGTTTCGACTTCGCAGTTCATCAGCCTTCTTATAGTTCCCGCGGGTCTGGCGCTTTACTGGTATCGGCGCACGCTCCATGCTGCGAAACGAATCTGACTTGATCACCCTAACGGTATCGGACGAGGATGCAGCACAGCGCTTGGATCGCTATCTGGTGGCAAAACTGAAAGGCCCTACACGATCGGCCATTCAGAACTGGATCAAGGCGGAACGGGTGCGCGTCGGTGGAGCGGCGGTGAAGGCCGGTTACCAGGTCCGTTCCGGGGATCGGGTTGAAATAGCTCCCCCTGAGCCGGAACCGTCCCGGTTGGTACCTGAACCCATTCCTCTGAATCTCGTCTATGAAGATAACGACCTGGTTGTGGTGGACAAACCGGCTGGGGTTGTCGTGCATCCTGGCGCAGGTGTGAGTCGGGGAACCTTAGCCAACGCCCTGCTGTACCATTTCAACCAGTTGAGCCAGGCAGGCACGGTCAGGCCGGGAGTTGTCCATCGTCTCGATAAAGCCACATCTGGACTTCTTGTCGTTGCCAAAAACGAGCATGTTCATGAGGAACTGTCCAGGCAGTTTCGGCGCCGGGAAGTGGAGAAGCGTTACCTTGCCCTCGTGTACGGGCGCCTGGAGAAGAAAAAAGGCGTCATCCAGGTGCCGATAGGACGCGACGCTGTAGTACGAACCAAGATATCGACCCGCAGCCGGAAGCCGCGGGAAGCGGTGACTGAGTATGAGGTGGTCAAGGAGTTCGCTTATCTCTCGCTGCTGCGAATAACGCTGCACACTGGACGGACGCACCAGATCAGGGTGCACTTGCAGCACTTGAGGCACCCCGTTGTCGGCGACAGTACTTACGGCGGCGATCCTAAGCGCTTTCTTAGCATCCGGGCTGGCTCGTCGCTGGTGAAGGAGATAAACCAATTGGGACGACATTTCTTGCATGCCGAGTTTCTGGCGTTCGAACACCCCACGCGCCATGAACGAGTCGTTTTCCACTCGCCTCTTCCAGGCGAGCTTGCACAATTCTTAGCCCGTTTGGAATAATTGTCGGGTCCTTGCCATGAAAAAAGCGTGTGCATACACCTTGATGTTTGCCGTCGTTTCAGGGCTGGCTGGCTTTGTCGCCAGTCAGGACCAGCCGCGAGAACCCTTCCGAGTGGAAGTAGATGCGATCAATGTGCTGGTCAGCGTGCACGATGAAGGAACGGGCAAGTTTGTGACGGACTTGGGGCCACACCAATTTCGAATCCTTGAAGAGGGAGTTCCGCAGGAAATCACAAACTTCAGCCAGCAGACCGACCTTCCTCTGAGTATCGCGTTGGCCGTTGACACCAGCTCCAGTGTGAAACTGAAACTGGAGTTCGAGAAGGATGCCGCCCTCGATTTCCTATATTCGGTCATGCGTCCCACTGACCGGGCGCTTCTCCTGGAATTCGACAGCGGAGTGACGCTTCTTCATGATTTCACTTCCGACGTTAATGACCTGGTGCGCGAAATCAAGAACCTCCGGGCGGGCGGGGGCACTTCACTTTACGACGCCATCTACTTGGTTTGCGACCAGAAGTTGATGGAGGAGGATCCGGGAAGAAAAGTGCTCGTCATCCTATCGGATGGTGCTGACGTCACCAGCAGCCATACCTTCGAAGAAGCCTTGCACATGGCTTACCAGGCTGAAGTTACAATTTTCGCGATTAGCACCACACGGTTCGGCGCGGACATCGATCACGAGGGTGACAACGCTCTCAAACAACTCGTGGAAAACACTGGCGGACAGGCCTATTTCCCGTTCTCGACCAGGGATCTGACCAAGGCATTTCAGGCGATCAACGAGGAGTTGCGCAGTCAGTACAGCCTGGCCTACGTCTCCAGTAATAAGGTTCGAGATGGGAAGTTCCGGGAAATTAAGGTAGAAGTAACGCGGCCGAATGTCAGGGTTCGCCACCGCAAGGGTTACTACGCGAAGCCCCTGACCCAGGCGACCTTGGCCGGAGGGTAATCCAGCTTTTCGGCCCGCGCGCTATCGCTTGCCGAAGGGGATGATGTCGCCCGAGCTGCGGCGATTAGCCCGCGTCATTTTGTTGTTGTACATGTCTTGATCCGCCAGGCTGAGCAAAACATCAACTTCCTGGGCGTCTTCTGGATATGAGGCTGCTCCGACGCTGATTCCCACACGCACGTACTGATCCTTTTTCACGAGCATCCGGAAGGCCTCGACCGCGCTTTGAATGCGCTCTATAGTCTGGCGCGCCTGTTCCCGCGTAGTGCCCGGCAACACGGCAACGAATTCGTCTCCAGCATAGCGTACAAGCATATCCGAGCGCCTCATTTGCCGCCGCAGAATTTGCCCGATTTCCGCCAGTACCCGATCTCCTACACGGTGCCCGTATTGGTCATTAACTTCTTTGAAACATTCCAGATCCATCATGAGAAGAGTAACCGGATAGCGAATCCGGGCCGCCCGCCCCAGCTCCTGTTCCATGAAGGCATTGAAGTAGCGAAGGTTCGGAAGACCGGTCAAAAGGTCTGTATAGGCGTCTTCCTGGGTTTCCTCGAACATGAGCGCGTTATTTATGGCGGCTGCCGCATGCGGAGCGATGGTTTCCATGAGACGAACATGCTCGTGCCGGTAACCGGCAGGAGAGGACGAATAGAGGGTGATGACGCCAAGAACCCTGTCGTCAATGGCCAGAGGCGCTGAGAGGCAACTCTTCAGCTCGTCCTGAAGCTCAGCAATGCCTGCAAGATCAGGAGAAGGAGACACATTTGTAAGAATCTGATTGTTCGCAGCCACCCAGCCAGAGACGCCTTCGCCGATTTCAAGAACCTTCTGATCAAGGAGTTCCGCGCCTTTGCCGGTGGCATGGTGCAACACAATCCGGTTCTCGTTCGGGTCGTTGAGAAAAATGGCGCAAGTGTCAAAAGGAACCAGCTCACTGATTTTTTCGGTGAGCAGATTCATCGTTTCCGCGGTATTGAACGACTTCGTTACCGCCTCGGCAACTTCATAGATTGCCTGCATTTCCCGATAGGTAGAGGCGATATCGTCAAAAACCTTCTGGCTGTTCCGCAGTTCTGCTTGAGCCAGATTCTTCTCCAGCTCCCTCACGGTTCCGCTCGGGGTGAAAAGTTGAGCCTGCCGCATGCATTCCTCAATCTCGTCCACGTGTCCGAGCAGGGCGTCCACCACCGCTGGATCAAAAGATTTTCCCCTTTCGGCTCGCATGTAATCCGTTGCCAGTTCTTTGGCGAGCTTGGCGCGATAGGGACGGTCCGATCGAAGTGCATCGTAGGCGTCTGCGACGGACAATATCCGTGCTCCCAACGGGATTTCCTCCCCCCGAAGCCCGTCTGGGTATCCGGTGCCGTCCCACTTTTCATGATGGTGACGAACGAATGGAACGACGGGATAGGGAAAGGGGACGGTATCGAGAATGTCGGCGCCGACGGAAGGGTGCGCCTTCAACTTGAGCATCTCTGTCTCGGTTAGAGGGGAAGGTTTGTTCAGAACATATTCGGGGACCGCCAGTTTCCCGACATCGTGCAGCAGGGCGGCAATGCTCAGCCCTTCAAGCTCAGCCTGGTCGTTGAAATTCAGATAACGCGCGAGGCTTAAGGCTATGGCCTGGACCCGATAAACATGACTGTATGTTGATTGATCCTTGGCATCTATCGCCATAGCGAGCGAAGCTATGGTCGCACGGTATAGCCCCTTTTGCTGATCGAGCTGACGCTTCCATTGGTTGCGCTCGTGCTCAAAGATGAAGACAGCAAGAGCCAGTGAGATCAACAGGGCTGGCCCAAAGTAAAGCAAAGCGCCGCCGGGGTGGACAAACAAAACGATGGCTGAAGTAGCAAGCCAAAGGATCAGAGCAGAAAGCAGGGGGAGATTATGCCTACTCGTGGCGCGATCACGTATGAACCTCATTCTTGTGCGCACTAATTCCGCTGTCTGTTGCGCCCTGGGATGCGTGCAGGTCGTTTCTTTATGTATATCAAATAGAAAGCAGTAAGTGCAAACAGGCGAGCTTTTTGTCCGTTCGATCTCCCCCCGGCCTCTACCAGAAGATGTCGGTCTGGACAAAATGGCGGATCAGATGGGTTTGTTCATCGGCAGCCATCAGGAAGGCGTTGTGACCGTATTTTGAGTTGATTTCACAATACGTGGCGTCGACTTTGTGGGATTTTAATTCGCGGACGATTTCGAGCGCCTGATAGGGCGGATAAAGCCAATCTGACAGGTATCCCACGACCATGAACCGGGTCCGGATGGGTCGTCCGGATGCGAACAACTTGCCTCTCGAGAGATCAAATTGATCCATGGCTTTGGTGATGTACAGGTAGGAGTTGGCATCGAACTCTTTGACGAAGCGATCGTTCCGATACTTGGTGTATCCCTCAACCTCAAAATCGTCGGTGAAAAAACCAGTGTCGCCCGGATCCTTCAGGCGTCTCGAGAACTTTTCTTCCATGATCCGGTCGCTCATCTGGGTGATATTCTGGATCATACGGGCAACGGCCAACCCCGTTTCCGGCCGACCGAAGCCGTAGTAATAGCCTTTTCGCCACTCAGCGTCGGCGGTGATTGCCTGCCTTGTCACCTCATTAAACGCAATCTGCTGGGGCGAGTGGCGAAGCGTAGTGGCGATCGGAATTGCACTGCGCACCCTCCGCGGATAGCTGGCAACCCATTGCAGTGCCTGCATTCCCCCCAGCTGAGCGCCGGCCACGCATAACAACTTCTCGATCCCCAGGAAGTCGATCAGGTGCCGCTGGGCGTTAACCATGTCTGCAATCGTGACGACCGGAAAATCAAGCGCCCAAGGCTTCCCGGTCTGGGGATTGATTGACGATGGGCCGGTGCTTCCGCCGCAGCCGCCCAAGACGTTGGAACAAATCACGAAAAGAAAGCGGGTGTCGAAGGCCTTTCCTGGCCCGACCATGTTGTCCCACCATCCCCGTTGGGTGCTTCCCGCATGAAAGCCGGCGGCATTCGCGTCCTCCGTCGACGGGTGGAGAAGGAGGACGGCATTGCTTTTATTCTTATTCAGGAGCCCATACGTTTCGTAGGCGATGGTTATTGGACCGAGCTTTTGTCCTGACTCGAGGACAAACTCGTTCGGCGGGTGAGCGAAGGTGAAGTACTCAGTCTTGGTTGTGCCAACTCCAGGTTGCTGGACTCTTGTACCCACGCAGCTCCTAAGTTATGCAAACTGTACTTCCTGATCGTCGCTTTTTCAAGCAACGAATGGCGAAAGGATGAAAGGACAGCTCCACCAAGACGTTCAGGCAAAGGGCCAAAGCGACAAAGGAAGAAGAACGGTTCGGGCCCTTCTTCCTTTGGTCCTGGTTCTAAAATGCTACTTGGCGAAGAGCGGGCGGACACACTCCAGCTGTCCTGCGCTGCCCAGGTAGTGATTCTTCTCCGCAATGAACTTGGCGTATTCCGCCATGAAGATCTTTCCGGGCGGCCGCAGATCGAAGTTTTCCGGGTGCTCCAGAAAATGCTCACGATGTACCCGACACCATACCAGGCGACCATCCGTATCGATGTTCACTTTGGTGACGCCGAGCTGTGCAGCCCGTTTGAACTGCGTCGGGTCCACGCCCTTGGCGCCCTTCAGAGAACCGCCGGCGGCGTTGATACGCGCAACTTCCTCCTGCGGCACCGAGCTGGAGCCGTGCATGACAAGCGGAAAACCGGGAAGCCGCTTTTGAATTTCCTCGATAACATCGAAGCGCAAACCCTGCTTTCCGGTGAACTTGTAAGCTCCGTGGCTGGTTCCAATGGCGCAGGCAAGACTATCACAGCCTGTTCTCTTGACGAATTCCTCTGCCTGGTCGGGGTTCGTCAGATGAGCAGCCGCTTCATCAACGGAAATATCTTCTTCGACACCGCCTAGTTGACCCAGCTCTGCTTCAACCGCGATCCCCTTGGCGTGAGCCGCCTCGACAACGCGGCGCGTAATCTCAATATTCTTCTCAAAAGGCTCGTGACTGGCGTCGATCATTACGGAGCTGTAAAAGCCGCTGTTGATGCAGTCCATACAGGTCGCTTCATCACCATGGTCGAGATGAACCGCAAAAATCGCTTCCGGGAAAATCTCATCCGCGGCGCGGATCATTGCTTCCAGCATCCGCTTGTCAGTATAAGCCCGGGCACCTTTGGATATCTGGACGATAAAAGGCGCTTTGCTCTCAAGATTTCCCCGAAACAGCCCCATCGTCTGTTCGGCGTTGTTAATGTTGTATGCGCCAACCGCGTACTTTCCGTATGCGTGCTTGAACAATTCCACAGTTGAAACGATCATATGATTTCTCCCTCTTTCGGTTTAAACCCCCGAAATATATGCCATTGCTACTTGGCTAGTCAAACTGCAAGTGCCACCTGATCCGTGTACTCCGCGTAATTCGTCTGATCAGCCGATCCGCGGTTGGGAACCATAGGCCTGTCTGCCGCATATAAACGCTATGAGTCATACAAATCGCTTGATCCACGAGGCCAGCCCTTATCTGCGCCAACATGCCCATAACCCCGTGGATTGGTATCCCTGGGGTGAGGAGGCCCTTCGAGCGGCCCGAGAACAGGATAAGCCGATCCTTCTCAGTATCGGATACTCCGCCTGCCATTGGTGTCATGTTATGGAACGCGAATCCTTTGAGAACGAAGAAATCGCGGCTTTGATGAACGATTTTTTCATCAACATCAAGGTCGATCGTGAGGAGCGTCCCGACCTCGATTCGATATACATGGATTATGTGCAAATGGCGACTGGATCCGGCGGATGGCCCTTGACGGTCTTCTTGACCCCCGATCAGGTGCCCTTTTTCGGTGGAACCTATTTTCCGCCCAAGGCAGCCCATGGCCGGCCGGGGTTTCCTGATCTGCTCATGGCGGTCGCCAGGGCCTACCGGGAAAGACGTCCCGAAATCGAGTCTCAGGTTGAAGCGGTCAGAGCCAATCTCGCTCAGACCTCGCAACTGGTGGCGGGCGAGAAGACGCCGGACGAGTCGGTGCTGGACCAGGCTTTTCAAAACCTGAGCAGACAGTTTGACAATAATCATGGTGGTTTTGGAAACGCTCCGAAGTTCCCAAGCACCATGGCCCTGAGCTTCCTCCTCCGTTATCATCGGCGCACTGGTTCACCCCGCGCATTAGAAATGGCGGAGTTGTCAATGCAGGAAATGGCCAGAGGCGGGTTGTACGACCAGCTTGGGGGAGGCTTTCATCGCTACTCCGTCGACGACACTTGGCGGGTTCCTCATTTTGAGAAGATGCTCTATGACAACGCGCTTCTAGCGCGCCTATATGGTGACGCGTTTCAGCTTACCGGCAATGCTTTCTATCGCCAGATCCTGGAAGAGACTCTCGATTACGTCGCCAGGGAGATGTTTCACCCGGCCGGCGGTTTCTTCTCGGCTCAGGATGCTGACAGCGAAGGAGTCGAAGGAAAGTATTACCTGTGGTCTCGTACCGAAGTAGAGGACGTGCTCGGAGAGGAGGACAGTCGGATTTTCTGCGATTACTTTGACGTCACCGATTTCGGCAATTTTGAACACCAGAACATCCTCCATCAACGCCGGGAACTTCGATCCTTTGCCAAGGAACTCGGTATAGCACCGGACCAGTTGGCCGAGCGGCTTGACGCCTGCCGGCGAAAGCTGTTTGAGGTGAGAAGGCAGCGTGTCGCTCCCGGCCTCGATGACAAAATTGTTTGTGGCTGGAACGGCTTAATGCTGACGGCCTTTGCTGAAGCGGCCTTTCTTCTCGGCAACACCCGATTCCTCGATCTGGCCGTGCGTAATGCCGAGTTCCTGACCTCGGCGATGTGGCAAAACGGACGCCTTCATCGAGTATGGAAGGATGACAAACCGCGTCTGAACGCTTTCCTGGAAGACTATGCGTTCGTGATCGAAGGGCTGATCGCCCTTTCCCAGGCATCCGGAGATTCCAGGTGGCTGTTTAAGGCAGACGAGCTGATGAAGGTCCAGCTGGAAAGGTTTTCGGACGGGGATGATGGACTATTCTACTTTACGTCAAACGACCACGAACGGCTGCTGGTCCGCCAAAAGGAACTCCTCGACAACGCTACCCCCAGCGGGAACTCGGTCAGCTGTCTCAACCTGTTGCGCCTTGGAGAAATTTTGGATCGGCAGGAGTACCGGGACCGAGCCGCCCAAATGCTCGCTTCCATGGGACCGGCACTAGGGCGGTTTCCGCTTGGGCTGGGCTACTGGCTCCACGCGGCGGATTTCTTCCTGGGCCCCGTTGATCAGATCGCGATCGTGGGTACGGCGTCGCAACGCAAGGCACTTGTGGAGGTGCTCAGAAATCTTTACATCCCCAATAAAGTTCTCGCCTTTGGTTCGGGCGACGATCCCCGAGATCAGGAAATTGCCCTTCTTGCGGACAAAACGGCGATTAACGGGAAGGCTGCGGCGTATGTCTGTCGCAACTATACCTGCCTGCGCCCCGCGACTTTACCAGACGAACTCGAGGCCATGCTGGCTGTAAAAGCCATGTAAACTTGCACGATTCGAACGAATTATTGCTCAGGCAGGAGCTTTGCGCGAAGTTTCTTCAAGGCCAGGAAGCGGTGTGAAACCGCGTTCTTCTCGGTGTTGCTCAACTCGGCAAAGGTCCGCCCGAGCGGTGGATAGAAGAAGATTGGATCATATCCAAAACCCGACTGACCCGCCGGCTCGGTGGTGATCAGCCCTTCAACGGATGCCTCTACCTGTACGATCCCCGATGCATGTACGAGGCAGAGAGCGCAGACAAAGCGAGCCTTCCGATCTTCAGGGGCCTTGATTGAACTCATCAAATCGAGCAGCCGGCTGATTCGCTCGCGGTCAGTAGGCGCGAATCTTGCCGATAGGACACCGGGTTGACCGCCGAGAGCATCGACGGCAAGGCCTGAGTCGTCCGCCAAAGTGGCAACCCTGGTCTTCTCCCAGCAGTACTTTGCTTTCAACAAGGCGTTCTCGGCAAACGTCGCTCCGGTCTCTTCGACGTCGCTTAGCCACGGGAAATCGGCGAAGGTGAGGAAGCGCAGATCGAGGTCGTGGAGAACGGCCTGGATCTCCCTAGCTTTGCCTTGATTACGGGTGGCGAGCAGCAGCTGCGATTTTGGAGCTAGAATCACTTGCAAACAAACCGGAGTAATCGCCCAGGAACTCTGTGAGGACCTCCTGCTGTTTTTGAATCAGCCGGCGAACTCCCACGCGCCCCAATTCGATCAGCAGGTCGAGCTCTTCACGGGAAAATGGCTTGGCTTCAGCCGTCCCTTGCAGTTCGACAAATTGTCCGCGCCCGGTCATGACGATGTTCATATCGACTTGGGCGGACGAGTCCTCTTCGTAATTGAGGTCCACCCTCGGTTCGCCATCGACAATTCCGACGCTGACTGCGCCGATGAAGTCGAGTAAAGGAGGGGTACTGATTACTTTATCTTTGAGCAGTTTATCGACAGCGAGCGCCAGGGCGACGAAAGATCCTGTGATGGCCGCGGTTCTAGTCCCGCCATCCGCCTGAATGACGTCGCAGTCGAGCCAGATCGTCCTTTCACCGAGCGCGTGCATGTCAACCACGGCCCGGAGAGAGCGCCCTATCAATCGTTGGATTTCCTGAGTGCGGCCCGATGGACGTCCTTTTGTGACCTCTCGTATGCTCCGGCTGGCAGTGGAGCGGGGCAGCATTCCGTACTCCGAGGTCACCCACCCTTTTCCCGTCCCTCTAAGGAAGGGCGGGGTCTTGTCTTCGACGCTTGCTGTGCAAATGACTCGCGTATTCCCGCATTCAATGAGAGCTGATCCCTCAGCGTGAGTAATGAAGTTACAGGTGACCGCAACCGGTCTTAATTCAGTTGAGGCACGGTCGGTTCGTTCCGGCATTGTGCCATTCTACATGAAGGGTTGCATGATGGAAACGTGTCCGGCGAACGTCTCGGCCTGCCGGCCTCCGATCAGGAAGCGCACTTTGGAAATCTCCGGGATGTTGGCTTGAAGCGATCGGGTGATTGACAGGATGGCGGCCATTTCCGAAGTGATGCCCCCCGCCAGCTGACTGGCTGTCTGTTCGGAGACGTCGACCACCGCCGTTCCGTCTTCAAGGAGGTAAATCTGCCGTAGTTCTGCCTCCTCGCCGAAAAGTGGGCGGGTCTTCAGTACCTCGTTGACGATCTGGCGTGCTTGCAAAACCTTGTTTTCGGTCTCGTAAATTTGCCGTTCTTCCGCGATCAGGAACCCGTCCTTTGGATCGACTCGTCCCCGATTGTA
>DAOTAI010000597.1:0-2516 GCA_035593865.1 Acidobacteriota bacterium | reverse complement strand
AGGAATCCCCTTCGTGTAGTCCAGACGATCAACGGCCAGAAGGACGCGCTGATTTCGGAAACGCTCCCGGAGATGTTCGAGATGACGCCTGATCGTCGCATGGTTCAATAAGTCGCGAGTGAAAACGTTGGCCGCAACACCAATAGGGAGGGCTTCCAGCCGCACTGGCCGGCCCTCCAATTCCAACTGATCCATGCGGCTCTCCAGCCCCAGAATTCTCAGCAGCGAGGACCGAAAGTGCTGCAGATGAGTGTGGGTTTGGAAAGCAACGAAATCCGCCCCGAGTACTCCCTGCAGCAACTCCTCTCGCCGCGGCAGAACCCGGAAAACGGAGGACGAGGGGAACGGGATGTGAAGGAAAAAGCCGATACGGGCATCCGGCAGCGCCTTGCGGATCATCTGGGGCAACAGCATGAGCTGGTAGTCATGGACCCAGATCAAGTCGCCCGGCCGCGCTTCGGACACGATGGCATCGAGGAAGCGCTTGTTTGCTTCGACATATGCTTCCCAGCCGGCCGGATCAAACACAAGGCGTGAAGGAAAGTGGTGAAAAAGGGGCCAGAGAGTCTGGTTGGCATATCCCTCATAAAAATGCTTCACCAACCTGGCCGAAAGTGCCACCGGATAAAGCCCTTGTTGCTTCAGTTGGTCGAGAAGAGATGACCCGCACGCGGGTTCCATCCCGTCCATTGAGATACCCGGCCAACCAAACCAAAGACCATCCCTTTGCCGAAGCACCGGCTGAAGAGCCGTCGCCACTCCGCCGACACTCGGAACCACACGACACTTACCTTCGGATACCCGAATTGTCGCCGGCAAGCGGTTGGAAACGACCAATAGCCTCTCTGCCGGAGAACTCACCTTAACGCTGTCCTTTCCTGATGATACGAATCCGCGCTCGCGCGCTTACGCGCCGATCCTGGACACTGGCGAAAAACACATTTCCGACAACCTGGGGGGCACGCCGGAGGTGTGCCGTATCTCTCAGTATGAAAATCTCAACGTCAATAACGTCTTCTCCGGCTTAGACGATTGTGTATTTTCGCCAAAGTCCAAGGGCGCGTTTACGCGCCGATCCAGCACCGTCATGTGCTCAAACAACCTGCCAAACGACGAGAACTCAACGGAGAATCCAGGAAAATTCGCGAGCGTTCTGACTGTCTAATTCTTGAGGTCTATGGTTAAGGATATCATCCCGCGTCAAGGACCTGTCGCTGATGACTATCTGGGTAGCCGCCCTTCAGTCTTCGGAGGGCGCGATCGGGAATCGCTCCCCTCGAAGACTGAAGCGGTCTTGCGATGCAACAACGACCCGCTTTTTCAGCCTGCAGGACCTTAAGACACCCGGGGCGAATCAAGCGTAGCGGGAGATGGTCTCAGGCTTCAGGAGTGCACTCGAATCCTTGTCCAAAAACAGGATGGTGTTCGAATGCTCTTTCAGGATCGAGGCGGGTGCTAAGGGAGAAACATCACCTTCCACGCAAGCCTTCACCGCCTGGGCCTTCCGAGCGTCGGGAACGACGCAGAGAATCTGTTCTGCTTTCAGAATCTGCCGCACGGTCATTGAAATCGCGTGAGAAGGGACGTCGTCGACGGTCGCGAACCAGCCTTCGCCAACCTGTTGCCTTCGACAAGCCTCATCGAGGGGCACAATCAAATAGGGCTCTTCGGTCTCGAAATCGGCAGGAGGATCGTTAAAGGCCAGATGGCCGTTCTCTCCGATGCCGACAAAAGCGACATCCACCGGCGCTGAACGAAGCTCCTCCCCGACTTTCGCCGCAGCCGCTTCGGGCTGTTCCCCGTCAAGCAAGTGATACTTCTCGATTCCGACCTTATCGATCAGGCGCTCCCGCAGGTATTTGCGGAAACTCGCGGGGTGATCCGGTTTCAGTCCCACGTACTCGTCCAGGTGAAACATCTCGACTTTAGACCAATCGATGCCTGGAGTCGCTGTCAATGCCTCCAGAAACTCAAACTGGGAAGCGCCCGTCGCAACAATGATGCGCGCCTTCCCCTTCTCCTTGATCGCGCCGTTGATTGCCGCAGCAGCAGCCTCGGCCGCCGCCTTCCCGAGCGCAACTTTGTCTTGGAATACTTTGATGATCATTCCTTGTGTCTCCTTGCTTTTAGCTCAACAACAGAGTTTACCTTCAGCCTTGCAAAAAATCTCTCTGTCTACCCCAAAAACACACCACCCTGAACGACTGCCCTAGGCAACCGGGGCCGGTTCCCTTTCGCTCTCATGCTTGGTTGACTGCCTGGCGCCAATGTCATAAACGGTAATCAGCAGCGTGCTTGCTACAACCAGAACACCCCCGACAATAGCCGTCACGCTCAAACGCTCGCCCAGCCATATGGCGGCAATCGGAACTCCGAAAAACGCGACCAGGTAGTTGGAGAGTGCGGCCTGCGTGGCATGCAGATGCTTGAGCGCCTTGAAGAACAATACCATCGACAGGTAATTGTGAAAGAACGTCAGCAGCACCAGCCCCGTCCAAGTCGCGAGCGTGAAGTCC
>DAOTAI010000068.1:0-15470 GCA_035593865.1 Acidobacteriota bacterium | reverse complement strand
GGACCGTAGTCCGAGACAAAGGCGAACCTCCCACCTAAGTCAAGTGCTACCGCCACCAGCACTTCGTCCATGGGAATAATCGCCCATCCATAGCGCTCGATCCCGGTCTTGGCGCCTAAAGCCTCGGCGAGAGCTTTGCCCAGGACTATCCCCACGTCTTCCACGACGTGGTGCTCATCCACGTGGAGATCGCCGGATGCCCTGACTTCCAAGTCGAGCCCGCTATGCCGGGCCAGCAATTCCAACATGTGATCGAGGAAACCGACGCCGGTTTCAATCCTGGCATTGCCTTCCCCATCGAGATCCAGGCTGATCCTGATTCGTGTTTCGTTGGTCTCTCTCTCCAGCGTGGTTCGGCGTGCGCTCATGTTCTGTTTCCTCCCAGCAGTCTGGCCAGTTCTTGAAGAAAGAGCGAATTCTCCTCGGGCAGTCCCACACTCACTCGAATACAGTCGGCTAAACCCAAAGCGGTGCTTCGATCGCGGACGACGATTCCCTTTTCAAACAGGCGGTTGACGACCGTCGAAGCTTCGCGACAGCGGAACAGGATGAAGTTCGCATCAGACGGGTAGACGGTCAGGACTCCTTCAAGCCTCGACAACTCCGTGATGATCCTCTCCCGTTCTCGTCGCAGAGTGTTGATGTGCGCATCCCGGGACTTGCGATCGGCGAGAGCCAGGCAGCCGTGGTGCAAGGTCAAGGCACTGAGATTGTACGGCGTTTTGACTTTCAGGAAGAATTCTATGATTTCAGGAGAAGCGATCGCGTAGCCCAGGCGAACCGCCGCCCGTCCAAAGCCTTTCGAAAACGTCCGCAGAATGATCAGGTTGCCAAGCTCGCTCCGGTCAGGGAGCATGGATCCCCCTTCTGCAAAATCGACATAAGCTTCATCCACGACCACAATCTTCGGCCATTCCCGGCAGACCATCCGGATTTGCTCACGGTCGAGCAGATTCCCCGTGGGATTGTTAGGAGAACACAAGAACAAGACCTTGGCGGAGTCCGGGACGGTCTCCAGGAATTTTCGGGCATCGAAATCAAATCGGTCGTTCAGAGGGAAACAATGGCAATCGACGCCGAAAACGTTGGCCGTCACATGGTACATCCCGTAAGTGGGCTCTGCGGTAACGACCGAATCGACTCCGGGCTGGCAAAAGACTTTCAAGATCCATTCCAAGACTTCGTCGGAACCCACACCGGCCGCGATCGATTCCGGCTCTATACCTAGAAAATCGCCGAGAGCGCGCCGAAGTCGCCGCTGAAACGGATCAGGGTAGCGATTCAAGCGGATTCCGTCCCATTCCACGGGGTACGGGTTTTCATTCGCGTCCAACAACACGCCTTCCAGGACCTTTTCTCGGGCGGAGTGATAAGGCTCAAGGCGCAAAATGTTCGGACGTACCAGGCTTTTCAAATCGAAGGCTTTACCGGGCGTCATTATTCGCTCCTCGTGGCTGTTGATACGAACCGCACCGCCACCGCCCTGCGGTGACCTTCCAGGCCCTCAACCGAAGCCAGCGTTTCCAAGGCGGGACGCAACCGGGCCAACCCTTCAAAACTCAACTGCTGCACGGTTATGCTTTTCACGAAACTGTCCACCGATACTCCCGAAAAGGAACGGGCCAGACCCGAGGTCGGTAGGGTGTGATTCGTTCCTGACGCATAGTCTCCCGCCACTTCCGGCGACCAAGGGCCAAGGAAGACCGAGCCGGCAGATTGCACCTTCGCCAGGAGTTCTCTGGGTGCGGCAACATTGAGAATCAAATGTTCGGGCGCGTAACTGTTGCTGAACGTCAAGGCCTCGTCCAGATTCTCGGTCAGAATTGCATAACTGGCATCAAGGGCACGCTGGGCGTAGTCCCGCCTGGGGAGATCCTGGAGTTGGCGTTCAACCGCCTCAAGGCTCTTGTCGATGACTCGCTCTGACGGCGACACCAGTACGGACTGGCTGTCGGCGCCATGTTCCGCCTGCGCGATCAGGTCCGAAGCAACTAACGCCGGGTCCGCCGTCTCATCGGCAACCACCAGTACCTCGCTCGGTCCCGCCACCATGTCAATAGCGACTCCGTAAAACGTGGCAAGCAGTTTGGCCGTCTGAACCCATCGATTTCCTGGGCCCAGGATCTTGGCCACGGCAGGCACCGTCTCGGTTCCGATCGTCATTGCGGCGATAGCCTGTGCGCCACCGATCTTGAACACCCTCTTTATCCCGGCAATTGCGGCAGCCGCCAACACTTCAGGGGCGACGGAACCGTCGCTGCGCGGTGGAACAGCCAACACTACGCTTCGACATCCTGCCAGCGTGGCCGGAATGCCAAGCATCAGGACACTGGAAGGAAGGACGGCATTTCCCCCGGGAATGTAAAGCCCGACCGGATCGATCGGCCGCGATTCCCGCCAGCACACGACGCCCTCCTGGACCGCAACCTCGTTCGGCGCTGTAAGCTGGGTCACGTGGAACTTTGAGATGTTTGACGCCGCCTGCTCGAGAGCACGGTGCACTTCCGGGTCTACAGCTTTGCCGGCAGCCTCCCATTCGTCGTCGTCAACCTCGAACCGATCCAGCTCTACTTTGTCGAATTGCGCTGTGTACTGCCTGACAGCTTCATCCCCGCGAGACTCGACGTCCTGAAATACCCGACGGCAAGTTTCCAGGATTGTCTCGTCCTGGAGCGGATTGCGGTGACATAGCTTCCTGATCTCATCTGCCGTCAAATCGGCCAGCCTGTATCTTTTCATCACTCCACCATCTTCTCGACCGGAACAACGAGGATATCAGAAGCACCCGCCTCCTTGAGCTTCTCAATCACATCCCAAAAAAACTCCTCTGGTACAGCTGCATGAATGGCTATCATGCCAGGCTCGGCCAGCCGGACAATGGTCGGACTTTTCATTCCGGGAAGGATCTCCCGGATGTGTTCCAGGGCGCTCTCTGGCGCATTCATCATGACGTACTTGGTTTTTCGTGCGCGGATGTTCCCCTGGAAGCGAATGCGCAAACGATCGATCAACTGCTTCTTGCGGGGGTCTTTCAGAGAAACCGGGTTAGCAATCAATACGGCTTCCGACTTCAGAACCAGTTCGATCGGTTCCAGGTCGTTCATCCGGAGGGTGCTGCCAGTCGAGACCAGATCGCAGATAGCATCAGCCACGTCGAGACCGGGAGCAATTTCGACCGAACCGGAAATCGGAATGATCTTGGCCCTGACACCTTTCTGCTCGAGAAATCGAGCCAGGATCGCTGCATGTGAGGTTGCAATCCTCTTACCCTCAAGATCGAAGATGGTCTTAAAGGAGCTTTTTCGGGGAACGGCGATCGAGAGAGAACACACGCCGAACTCCAGGCAATCAAGCTGCGCGACTACGGCGCCGCGTTCCTGAACAACGTTCAGGCCCACGATCCCGAGGTCTGTCACGCCGTCTTGGACGTACTCAGGGATGTCGTCGTCACGCAGAAACAGAAGATCCAGGGGAAAGCTCCGGCAGGGGGCAAACAGCTTCCCTTCATGATAATCAAAGTCCATTCCAATGGACTTGAGGAGTTGCAGGGAGGGTTCAGCAAGCCTCCCCTTCCTCTGAACCGCCATCTTCAGGTTGTCGCCGTTGAGCTTCATGATCTGCCGCCTTATTCCTCTTCCCCGGTGCGCTCATCGGTCTTGCACCCGAGCCGTTGCAACATCATTCGATACCCGCCTTCTCCATGATGGAGCCAATGAGCGATTCGGGTTATGGTGGCGGTGCTGCAGCCGGTTTGCTCGGCGATCTGACGGTAGGGAACCTGCTGAGCGAGCAGGCGTGCCACTTCCCATCTTTCAGCCATCGCGCGAAGTTCAGCGAGCGTACACAGATCACGCAGGAACCTGGCACATTCTTCGACGTCCTCCAGGTGGACGATGGCCTCAAACAACGCCCACAGAGCCTTGTTCTTGCGCAGTTCTCTCTCCATGGCCAATGTTGTAACACATTAATACATGGAAACGCAAGGGGGCAGGAGGGTAATCGGTAGACGAAGTGGACCTAGTGGATCTAGTGGACCTAGTGGACTAAGTGGACCTGGTGGACCGTCGCCTGGAGGATCTGCTGCCTCCAATTCGTCCACTGGGTCCACCGGTCCACTTGGTCCACTTAGTCCACTGGGTCCACTTCGTCCACTAGGTCCACTTCGTCCATGGGCTGGGGCGTAAAAGCTACATGAACTCCCGCATGATCTCCTCGAGCACTTCAGGCTTCGGGCGAAGCTTCTCTTCGGGCAGCGAGGCCAGCGGCTCATCCACCAGATCCAGCAGTTCCATGAAGTCCCTGGAGTTCGGATTGACGTAAAGGAGCCCCGTCAGGAATTCACCGCGTTCGCGAGCCTCGTGCAGCAGGCGCAAGGCGGCCTCCTTGTTGGTTGGATCGAATCCGCGCTCCGTCTTGTGCAGGCGAATATGCGACCCATCCCTCATTTCGACATCAACCACCTGGCCGTCGGCATAGTCGACTGTTTCGATCGGTTCAAAATGCGGGATGAAATCAATCTGGTGAAGCCATTCTTCGTGTTCGCGCGCCCACTTATAGCTCTTTCGCGAAGCGTCCTGGTTGTTGAAGGTCACGCACGGGCTTATGACATCGAGGAAGGCGGTGCCCTTATGACTGATCGCGCCCTTCAAGAGCGCCACCAGTTGCTTGGGATCACCTGCAAAAGACCGGGCGACGTAATTGCAGCCTAACTCAATCGCCAGCGAACACAGATCCATGGCAGGTAAATCATTGACGATCCCGCTTTTTTGCTGGCTGCCGAGATCCGCAGTTGGTGAGAACTGACCCTTAGTCAGCCCGTACACGCCGTTATTCTCGACGATGTAAATCATGGGGATATTCCGGCGAAGCAAGTGGCAAAACTGACCAAGGCCGATTGCCGCCGTGTCGCCGTCGCCGCTGACACCGATACATACGAGTTCCCGGTTGGCAAGAACCGCTCCCGTGGCTGTTGCGGGCATTCTCCCGTGCACCCCGTTAAAACCATACGCCGTGCTCAAAAAGTAAGCAGGCGACTTGCTTGAACACCCGATGCCGCTCATCTTGGCGACTCGGCTCGGATGCACTCCCATCTCATAGAAAGCTTTAATAATCTGGCTGGTTACAGCGTCGTGGCCGCAACCCGAACACAACGTGGAAGGCGCCCCCTTATAGTCGGCCATCGCCAAACCAAGTCGATTCAGGTTTTTCGGTTTTGCAGGTACTGTCGATGACATTGTGTTTCCCATTTGTTCTAATCTTTCAGTCGCTTGGCGTAGGGCTTCCCTTCGTCAGCGGCGGTCACTTCTCTCCATCTCGACTATCGCATCGGTGACGAAACGTGCATCGATCGGTATTCCCTTGTAATGAAGAACTTTCCTGATCTTGCCCGCGTCGGCGCCCACCTCGAGTTTGACCAAATCGGCCATCTGCCCGTCACGGTTCTGTTCGACGACGTAGATTCGCTTATGGGTCTCCACAAACTCACGAAGATGATGAGTTAAAGGCAGTGCCCGAATGCGAAAGTAAGCCGATTCAATACCGTATTCGGAGAACAGCTGATGCCGACACTCTGCCATGGCGGCGTCGGTCGAACCGTAAGCGATGATGCCGATTTCCGCGCCGTCCACATGATAGATCATGGGCTGAGGTACATAGGTCTTGGCTGTCTCGTGCTTCTTTAACAGCCGATTCACGGTCCGCTCGTAGTCTTCGGGACGCTCCGAATACTTGGCCGCTTCGTTGTGTCCGCTCCCCCGAGTGAAATAAGCAGCAAGGGGATGTTCGGTACCAGGCAGAGTCCGATAAGGGATAGCGTCCCCGTCAACGTCCTTGTAGCGGGCGAAACCACCAAGCTTTTCGATTGCTTCAGCGCTCAGAACCTTACCGCGGTCCAGGGGCTTGTCGGGATAGTCAAACGGATCCGCCATCCAGTTGTTCATTCCGAGGTCCAGGTCCGTCGCGACAAAAATCGGCTGCTGCAAACGTTCCGCGAGATCAAAGGCCTTTATCGAAAAGTGAAAACATTCCGCCATGTTAGCGGGAAAAAGAACGACGTGTTTGGTGTCCCCGTGGGAGAGATAGAACAGCGAGGTGATATCGCCCTGCGATGTCCGGGTGGGCAATCCGGTGCTCGGACCGACCCGCTGTACATCAAAAATCACCGCCGGGATTTCAGCGAAGTACGCGAGTCCGGAGAATTCAGCCATGAGCGAGATCCCCGGACCGGAAGTGGCGGTCATCGAACGTGCACCCGCCCAACCGGCTCCCAGCGCCATCCCCAGAGCCGCCAACTCGTCCTCGGCCTGCACGATGGCATATGTGGCTTTTCCGGTCTCCGGATCGGTTCGATATCGCTTCATGTACTCTATCAGCGTCTCGCAGAGACTGCTTGACGGGGTAATGGGATACCACGTCACTACCGAGACGCCGCCAAACATACTGCCGAGAGCACAAGCCGAATTGCCGTCGATGATGATTTTCCCGACTGTCTGGTTCATCGGCTCGACCCGGAACGGATCCCGCTTCGTGACGTTCTCTCGAACGTACTCCTCGCCCAGCCGGGCTGCCCTGATATTCAGATCGACCGCCTTCTGCTTGTTTTTAAACCATTTCGAAATGGCCGACTCCACCTGGGCCATGTCGATGTCGAGGAGAGCCGCCAGGCTCCCTACGTAAATCATGTTGGCGATCAGTTTGCGCAGACGAATATCCTGAACGATCTGTCCCGATAGCTCTGCAAATGGAATGGGATAGAAAACCAGGTCATTGCGCAAAGCAGAAAGATTCAGTTTCTGTTCATAAACGACGACCCGTCCTGGTTCCAGGCTCTCGACATCTTCTCGGGCGGTCTCGGGATTCATTGCCACCAGGATGTCGATTTCCTTCTTCCTCCCGACGTAGCCGTATTTGGAAGCCCGAATCGTGAACCAGGTCGGCAGGCCCGCGATGTTTGAAGGGAACAGGTTCTTTCCGCTGACCGGGATTCCCATCTGGAAAATAGAACGCATTAAAACGTTGTTAGACGACTGGCTACCGGATCCGTTCACCGTCGCCACCTGGATGCTGAAGTCGTTGACCACAGCACGAGGCTGCTGCTGGTCCACTTCATCCTTCTTCTGCTCACTGATTGTGGTATCCACTCTGTCTCCTTGAAGGTCGGTCTATGTGTGAATAAAAGATGTCTTTCCAGTAAACGACAGGAATTATATTAACAAATAAGAGTTGGTTAAGGCTTGGTGATATCCAGCGGTCGAGAAGACAACAAGAACCAAGAGAGTCAACGCCCACATTCGGTCTGTAGCGAAAGGGGCTGTCCCTGGCTCCGACCTCGCCAACCAGCGGCTCAGGCTTAAACTTTCCTGGAAATCACTTTGGCTTGGGTAAAGAGCAGCAGGTAATCCTTTCCACCGGCCTTCGAATCCGTCCCGCTCATGTTAAAGCCACCAAACGGGTGTCCCCCCACCAGGGCGCCTGTACATTTCCTGTTAAGGTACAGGTTGCCGACATGAAATCGGCGCGAGGCTTCCTCAAGCTTCTCCTCGTTGTTGGTGTAAACCGATCCCGTCAAACCATATTCGGTGTCATTGGCGATCTCGAGCGCGTGCTCGAAGTCTCGTGCTTTGATGACGGCCAGAACCGGTCCGAAGATTTCTTCCTGGGCAATGCGCGCCTTGGAACTTACATCCGCAAAAATCGTCGGTTGGATGAAATACCCGTCGCCAGGCAATCGCTGGCCGCCGGCTATCAGCCGACCTTCCTGTTTTCCAAGTTCGATGTACTGCAGAATCGATTCACAGGCGCGCTGGTTAATGACCGGTCCGAAATTGCACTTTCCATCCTCGACGTTCCCGGGTTGGATCATCTGTTCGGTTGCCTGTCTTAACTTCTGAAGGAAATCATCGTAGACCGACTCGAGGACAATGGCCCGGGAACAGGCCGAGCACTTCTGGCCTTGAAAACCAAAAGCCGAGGAGACAACCCCCGCAACCGCCTGATCCAGGTCGCTCTCGCTGTCGACGATAATCGCGTCTTTTCCGCCCATTTCCAGGATTGCCCGCTTAATCCATATTTGTCCCGGGCCCACACGGGCAGCCAAGCCATTAATGCGCACCCCGACCTCGCGCGACCCGGTAAACGCGATGAATCGAACTCTCGGATGGCTGACAAGTGCGTCGCCGATTTCCGAACCGCTTCCGGTAAGGTAGTTGACGACTCCCGGCGGGAAACCAGCTTGCGTCGCCATCTCCGCCAGTTTCGCGGCTATGGCCGGCGAATCACTCGACGGTTTCACGATCGCCGTGTTCCCGGTAACGATCGCTGCCGTCGTCATCCCAGTTAGAATCGCGAGCGGAAAATTCCAGGGAGGAATGACAACGCCTACCCCGAGCGGGATGTAGCGGAGGTAATTCTCTTCGCCGTCAACTGGAGTCAGTTCCTGACGCGCGCCTATCCTCAACGCCTCACGTGCGTAGAATTCACAAAAGTCGATAGCCTCGGTAACGTCCGCATCTGCTTCAGTCCAGGGTTTCCCTACTTCGAAGACCATCCAGGCGGCCAGTTCGAGACGTCTCTCTTGCATCAGCTTCGAAAGCTTCAAAAGCAAGGAAACTCGATCCTCGACCGATTTCCGGCTCCATGACTGAAAAGCCGCTTCGGCTTCGGCCACGGCCTCGTCCACCATCGGAAGGGTTGCCTTCTGGAACATGCCGACAATTTGTGAGGGGCGGGAAGGATTCCTGGATTCGAACTTTCGGTCACATCGAATGCGCCGAGTGCCGATGATCAAATCGTACTCGCTCCCCAACTGCCCTCGAACCTGCTCAATAGCTTTTTCCATCGCGCCCCGGTTCTCGGGCTTGGAGAAGTCGGTGAGCGCCTGGTTTCGAAATTCAGTTAGTTGCACATTTTCCTCCTGAACGTCGGATTGTCTTTTGGTCCAACCAGTTGCACCCGTTACCTCATTCTAGCCAATCGTCAATCCGAAGTCCGCTATTCGAAATTGGTAGAATGCACTGACATGCTGACAAAGGCCGACATTCACTTCGTTCTCGTCCGGACTCGCTTTGCCTCCAATTTGGGGTCGGCGGCCCGTGCCATGAAGAACATGGGTTTCGAGAACCTGGTGCTGGTATCGCCCGAGTGTGAAGTCGGAGTCGAAGCCCGGGCCTACGCGATGAAGGGGGCCGAGATACTCGACCGGGCGCTGTTCCTGCCGACACTTGAGGCCGCTTCCGCACGATTGGGTTACCTGGTCGGGACTACGGGACGATTTCGTCAACCCAAGGCGTCCCTGGTCGACCTGCCGACCTTTGCCTCGGGACTGCGGGAACGTTTCAGCTCCTCTTCCGTCGGAATCGTCTTCGGATCCGAAGAAAACGGCCTTTGGCGCGACGAACTGCGCGCCTGTCACTGGTTGGTCGAAATACCCACCGATTCGGATTACCCCGTTCTGAATCTCGCGCAAGCCGTGTCGATCGTTGCCTATCAGCTTCACATTTCCCTTTGTGATGGAAGCGAGAAAGGACAGTTGCTGCACCTGGCCAGTCCGGACGAGAACCAGGCTTTCCTGGATTTTCTCGAAGAGGTCCTCAAACGCACGGATTTTCCGCCTCACGTCGAGATCAGCAAGATCATGAAGAGGTTTCGGCGCATCGTCGCGCGGGCACAGTTGGAAAAGGAGGATATCGATCTGCTCCGGGGCGTACTAACTCGGTTTCAACCGAAAAGGCATCTCCGTTGACCAGGCCTTTAGAACAGTCTATTTCCTCTCTTCAACACGATACACCTTAATCTCGCCCGGCTGGAGAGTAACGACCGCGAGCCTCTCTTGTTTCTCAGTCTCAAGGTTGTGCCCGCTTTCAAAGGGCAAGCCCGCCGTCAGGCTCTCGGCGCTGTGGTTGAAGAGAAACAAAGCCTTCTGATCACCCGCGTGCAACAAGCGGACTTCCAGAAACGCATTTGACGGGATTCCTTTCAGTTCAATCGGCGGCCTGACACCGGCGCCTTTTGCCAACGCCAAGAGAAACTGCTCGGTCTGCTGGTGCTGCTCCTGGCCGTTCGCCATAGCAACAAACGAGCCGATTGCCACCGCTCGTCCTTTTCCGAAGTCGGCCACCGTCATAGCCGTCCGTCCATCCGAAAAAGAGGCCAGCGTCCGGGCGCCTTCGTAAGGAAGCAACTCCTCCATGATGCCGCGGCCCATCACGGAAAGACCGGGCTGAATTCCGGGCAACAGCTTCTCGTCGGCCGACGTCATGCGGATTTCAACCTTCTCCTGCATTTTCAGGATTCCTTCGCGGACCCTGAAGACCTGATCCAGGCCGAATCCCGGAACGATATCCTGAGAGTACCCTCGATCATCGTTCCAGCCACAACGAGCCTCGACGACCAAGGTGCCGCCGGCACTTACGAAACTCTCGAGAGCCCGCGCCGACGATTCCCGGAACATAAGGGGATAGGGAACGAATACGAGCTTGTACCGCGCCAGTTGACCGTGCTTTACCTCCCGCAGGTGGACGAAGTCGATTGGAATGTTGTTTCGCCAGAAAGGCCTGTAAATCCCGATTTGCGAGTCTCGAACGGCACCCGCTTCGCTCAGGTGTTGTTCTCCTCCCACCATATACGAAAGGGGGTTGTAAACAACTGCGACCTCAGCTTGAGGCGGCATCCCTTTTACGAACAGTGCGCTGTTCTTGTCGACGACCCGTGCAATCTGCCCGATGGCCTTGCTCCTTTCGGTCAAAGTTCCATCCAGGTTGATCAAACCATATCCCCCAGCCTCGTACCCACTGCTCATGGGGTAATAGGCATAGACGTTTATGGCGCGAGCGCCGCGGGAAAGAAGTCCCCAAGCCCACAGGCGGTGATCCTCGACAGTCACGGGATTCCCGACCACTGTTCCCCGAATCCCCATCCCGGCCTGAAGCTCTCCAACGTAGAACCCTTTGCGTGAGCGACCTGCCGATCGGGCAAAGTCCATCAGCACGGAGAGCCTTTGCAGATCCCAGTGGCTTTTCGGGAAGGAATGTTTGGGGTAAATCGAAGTGCCGAAATAGTCCGCTGATTCTGTCATCAACCAGTCGTCTGGAGCGCCTACCCCCCACAGCGGCGATGTGAACAGGCAGGGGACGGCGGCGTGACTGGTTGTGACCTTGGTGGGGTCAACACTCTTGACCGCCTGAGAACGAAGCTTCAGATCTTCCGCCAGTTTCTCCTGGATGAACGTTCGCCAGTCGATGAAGTCGGTATAGGACAAGATGGTCCCGAACCGTGGCGGCTCCACCTGTTTCCAGTTTTCAAAGCGACGGTACCAAGCCTCGTTTAGCTTCTGGATTGACCCGTACTTCATCTGCAGCCATTGCCGGAAACGCTCCATACTGCTCGGGCAGTAGCAGAAAGTCGCATTGGGAACAAAATCGATGATGGCCCAATTGATAATATGGGGCTCACTCCAAAGGTCCCAGCCGTAGAAGTTGGGATAACGCGTCGCGACCTTTGCAGCCTCCCGGTAAAAGCTCAAGACCCTGTCACGGACTCCGGGATGATCGAAGCAGAAGCCGGGAGCGGATTGGGAAGGAATGCGCTCTCCGCTTTGTGCGACAAAATGGGAATCTGGAAACTGGACTCCGACCCAGTCCGGCGCGGAGTCGACGTAGACCTGGACGATGACCTTGAGGCCGACCTGCTGAGCCAGTTCGCTCAACAGCTCCAGGTTCTGGAAGTTGTACTGGCCTGGACGAGGCTCACAGGCGGTCCATTCAATCCATGTTCTGACGGTGTTGAAACCTTGCAGTTTGATCTGCTCCAGGTCGCGCTTCCATCGCTCGCGGCTGGTGCTGTCAACGGCTTCAAGCATTGGGGCGCGTGCCTTGCCCCCGGAATACCAGACGGAAAATGGGAAGAAGTCGCCGGCAGCTGGCTTACCCGATTGCATTTGTCCAGCCTGTGCGTAGACATTGCAGAAAACGACTACGCCGGCCGCCAGTGCGAAGCCGAGAAGTAAGTGTCTGAGCATGTCGATCTCCATTAGGCAGAAGTGGAGGACGGGATAACGTCCATGAAAGCCGAGACGGAGAAAACGGCTCGTCCAACTCCCGGTTCACCATACCCGGGAGGCACAGGCAGTTTGTATTTGGCATGGAGGTCGCGCCAGGTGCGAAGAAGCTTGACGTGATACTCGAGCGGCGCTCCTTCCGGGTTGGCCCTCCCCAACAGACTCAGTGGCTCTGGGCACCAGGTCGTGAAACGTGGAACGATCTGCCGGGACATGAAGAATTCAAGTCCCTCGGCTGTAGATGCGATCGCCTTGTCAACGTTAACAAAACCGTGGGGGCGTGACATTTCAATCCCGGCCACAAAATTCGGAATCACGTTCGTAGGACCAAACACTTCCGCGGCATCCAATATCCGTTGAACCCATTGATCGTGGCCGATATAGCGGCTTTTCCCGGGGCATAGCAGCTTGAACAGCCGTTCGTCCCAAACCTCGTAGTTAGGATGATAAATCTGGACACCGGCGTCCTTGAGGCGCTGCACCTGGTCCTTGGGAAGCGCCTGCACGACAACCTTGCTGATCCAACGGCCCGGAAAGCGGCGCTCGATGGCCTGCGGATACTGGAGGTAGAAGTCGATTTCACCCTTCCCGTTCAGCTGGCTGCTTATACTTCCGCCCGTCACCGTGTAAGCCTGGCTCTCGGTGTCTGTTTCGTTAATAATTTCGAGGGCTTCCAGAATCTCAGCAACAGACTTGACGGTGGTGTAAGATCTTCCGGTTTTCTTCTGTTGTCGAAAGTTCTCATTAATGTCGCAGAACTGGCACTCCTCATTTCGTCCGAAATACTGGCAGATTCGGAAGACAGTCAGGTATAGCAGATAGCCCCATTGAATTGTCGGGGCAATATCCGTGATCGGCTTGCCGTTCTTCAAGCGTCTCCGGTAGTAATCCGGCGTCTTCTGGAACTCGACTTCGCACAGCTCGATGCCATCAAGATAGAGCAGAAGTCGGCCATCCCCGGAAACATCAATCCGGTAGGGCGAGGCTGGATTGAGCCGGACAGAGACAATGGTCCGGCGGAAACCGAGCCGCCCGCTGATCAGGCACACTTCTTCGGGCGCACGCAAATTCTCGCCCTGCTTCATTTGCGAAATCGGGACCAGATCGAAGGAAAAGATGAAATAGGCCTTGGGTTTAAAGCCGGAAGCAATGCGGAGCGCATCTTCCGAAAAAGACAAGCCGGACCGCAGGATGTCCTCCTTGTAGATTGCCTCGGGAGGAAGGTCCGGATAGCGACTGATCAATTGATTGACGAGATGCAGACGACGCCCCATCGCCTAATACATTAGCAGAAAAGTCACGCTGACAGGCGTGCGAGTGTGTCGATTTCCTCAGCTCATCTCTTCGCGCAGACGGCGAAGAACCTGTTTCGCAACGTCGCGCAACGTTTCAGGCACGCCCCTGTTCGCTGTCGCGACCGCTTCAAAGACTGGTTCGTTCCCAATACGGAGTTCTTTGACTAGGAACATTACATCATGCACATCCTCCAGATCACGCTTGTTGAGCTGAAGGGCGTAGGGCAAATCAGCGAAATTAATGTTGTAGAGCTTCAGGTTCTCTTCAAGATCTCGCAAGGCCTCATAGTTGGCGTCCATGCGGTCTTTCCGGGAGTCGGCTACAAAGACCACGCCATCGGCACCTTTCAGGATCAACCGCCGGCTGGCTTCATAAAACACCTGACCCGGAACCGTGTACAAATGAAAACGGACATTAAATCCGGCGATTTTTCCGAGCTCCAATGGCAGGAAGTCAAAAAACAAAGTGCGGTCCATCTCTGTGTTCAGAGTAACAAGCTTGCCGCGAAACGAGGGGTTAGCGGCACGGTAAATCTGGGTGATGTTCGTTGTCTTACCCGACAGACCGGGACCGCAATAGACTATTTTGCAGTTTATCTCGCGGTTGGCGTAGTTGATAAAGGACACTCGTTCCCCCTTGGTCTCATCGACGGTCGGGCCGTAACCGTCTGCTACACTTCTTCAGCACATCCTGCAGGATCAGAGACGCGCGCCTGATGCTTTTCAGATCGAGTTCATGCTCTTCCCGGTCCCTGAGCAGGAACAGCAGGAAAGCGAATTCCCCGATCGGGCTCATCAGGATATTCGTTCTTTCGCCCTTGTGATAGATCCGCTCGAACTCTCGCTCACCGATCACGCTCGCAAGCCCGAAAGTTGCGGCGAGGTTGCTGGCCGCCAGTGAAGACAGGGCTTGTACGTCAAACTGACTCGAGTCGCCCTCATGCGCGATCTCCTGGCCGGTCCTATTAATGAGAAAGACCGAATCAGCCTTAACCTTCTGCTGCAGAGAGGCAAGTACGAGCAGGATTTTCTCGTATTCCTCCGCTTCCAGCTTGAAATTTGGTATCTCCATACTGAACCGTCCGTCCGCCCAGTGTCCTTGACTCTCCCAAAGCGGTTTTTATAATAGTAGATTTTCGTCGGAATCGCCATTTGGAAAAGGGCGGAGGTACAATGGTCCTTGACTCGTCCACTAATCAGAAACGGGAACCAACGCAAGATCCTTATCGTCTCTACGAGGAGGGCCTCAGGCTTCTCCACGAAAGGAAATACAAAGAGGCAGAAGCATTGCTTCAAGAAATACGCGACCGTTTTCATAGCAACACCGATCTTGTTGCCCGCGTGAATCAGCTTCTCAGGGTGCCAGAGAAGCGTAAAGCTGCGGAAAACCATTTGCCCGTGAACGCGGCAGGCTGGACCGATCGTGCCGTCGTTTTTCACAACATGGGGGATTACAAGCGTGCTATCGAGTGCCTCGAGCAAGCTTTGAAAGTAAGTGGAAAACAGGAGCACGACTACATCTATTACGTCTATGCCTGCAGCGAGGCGAGACAAGGCAATACGGACAAGGCGCTTGACTATCTCAAGAAAGCGATCCAGCTGAAAAGCGAACTGCGTTTCATGGCGCGCAGCGATCCCGATTTTCAGACGCTATCCCAAAACTCTGAATTCCGCGAACTGGTTCGGGGGCCGCAAAACAAGTAGCATTCGAATGGAAGGTCTTACAGACATTAAGGTGGTCAGCCTGGGCGGTGGAAACGGCCTGTCCATGCTACTTTCCGGCCTCAAGAAGGTTTCCAGGCATTCCCCGATTCGGTATAACGGCCACGCCTTGACTCTCCGTAACATCACTGCGGTGGTGACGGTATCAGACGATGGCGGTTCATCCGGGCGAATCCGCGACCACTACCCCACGCCCGCCCCGGGTGATATCAGGAACTGCCTTGTTGCCCTGGCCAGCGACGAGCTGTTGATGACCAAACTTTTCCGCTATCGTTTCTCAGGCGCAGGCGAGTTACGGGATCACAGCCTTGGAAACCTTCTCCTGACGGCCTTGACCGACATCACGGGAGACTTTGCTCACGCGGTCAGATTATCCAGCCAGGTACTTGCGGTGGAAGGGC
>DAOTAI010000067.1:0-15500 GCA_035593865.1 Acidobacteriota bacterium | reverse complement strand
GAGCCCGTCCCGTCGAAACTTGGCTGCCAGCAACTCCGTTTCCAGAGAACTCAACTGCGTTGATACGAAGGCAAGTCGATTCTGAACGAGATCGACCTGTCCGGGCTGCAGGTTGAGGCCGGTGCTTTGCGCGTATTGGACCAGTTCCCTTTCCGAGGCCTCCGCTTTTTGCTTAAGCTCACGCAGTTCTCGTGACAGGAAAGCCTTGGCTTTTTCCACCATTTCCTGCTTGGCTTCGAAATTGAGCTTGATGTACTCCTCGGCGAAGGTGTTGACCGTTTTCGCTGCTACTTCCGGGTTCGGGTCTGAGAAAGAGAGCGTAACCAACTGGCTGCTCGCAATTCTCTGAACCCCATACCCGTTCTTTAGGTCGTTCGGTTGGACACCTTGCTCGGCCAAGCGCGTGGCAACGCGGGACATCAGAGTAGGACTCTTGAGAATTTCATCCTGCGTCCGCATGTACAGCTCATAGTTCCCGCTCGTTTCCGACGTCGCAACATCTTGATAAGGAAGCACTCGCACTGGAACCGGATCAATCTGGAGAATCAACGTAGAGCGGTAAAGGGGTGTAGCCAGATAGGTTGAAATAGCAGCCGGAATCACCACGAGCAAAGCCACAATCAGAGCTTCGTATTTTCGCCTCAGCAGCCGGCGCAACAGCCGCGCCAAATCAAACCTTGTCTCCGCTTCAAAAGCGGGGTAAGACACGGCGGGTTTTTGAACCTCTTCTCGTTTCACTAGATCTGACACGAGCTTTCGTCCTCGACTCTTCTGTTTTTAAGTTTCCCAACGGTTGGCAACCCGGTCGCGCATTTGTCTGCGATAGCCGAGTTACGGGACCTGGGATCCATCGCCGGGCCAGCGTTTAAAGCGGCCGGTCTTACTGGGATCTGGGCTGGAAAAAGTACACCGAGGCAGGCTTCGCCCCCGTCGGTTACATTCGTTACGGAACGGACGTTAGTCCGTTGGCAGGATTGTCAAACAGTCTAGAAGGAGGTGCGCAAAGAGTCGCGGCATCTGTTTTGTGGTTTGTGGCACGTCGTTGGATTAATGCTCCACGCGGCTCTTCACGGCTTTTTGGTCGATCACAAACGATTGCACGGTTGCAAGTAACGTTCAGGAGGAAGTCGTCGACGGGATTTCTTTCGCCCGGGGACACTTTTCTCATGTTCGGACCCTGTCGTGCTTCCCGATCTCGAGCTCCAGCTCGGCGCGCAGTTCAGTAAGCGTGCCGCGGTCGGCGGTCCTGGCCTCCCGCTCCTCGGGATCATTTCTTAAATCGTAGAGTTCATAAGTCTCTTCTGCTCCCTGCAAGCCTCTGTAGCAGACCAGCTTATGGTTGCCTTTCCTAATCATGAAACTAGCCCGTTTGAGCGGCGCATCTTTGGGGTTCTGCTTGGCCTCCATGGCAAAGACGGCATTGCTATCGTCTGTCTCAAGCTGTCCATGGAGCGATGATCCCTCACACCACTCTGGAATTTTCAACCCGGCCAGCTGTAACACGGTTGGCAGAACATCGATGCAGCTAGTTGGCCTGCTCACTCTTTGACCGGCAGTCCCTCCAGGAGTGCGAATAATCAGGGGAACGCGTATGATCGGATCGTACAATACCTCCGTCACGTGGCCGTGTATTCCCCGTTCAAACAGTTGGCCGTGATCCGATGTAAATACGATGATCGTGTCATCAAACCGTCCGCTGGCTTCGAGAAAGTCCATTAGACGCCCGATGTGCGCATCCGTATAGGTCAGGAACTCATCATATTGCGTGCGAAGGTTCTGCAGCTCGCGCGCGTCGACTCCAGCGGAAAACGGAGAAGGGGGCTTGGGCGCGATGCGCAGGCGGTCTTGGAATATGCCTACGAAGTCGCGGTGCGGCCGGTATGGCTCATGAGGAGGAAGCAGATGGAAGTACGCGAATGTTGGCGCCGATATCCGGCCGATCGTCTGCTTGATACCTTCAATCGCGTCTTCCAGTCGGAAGGTCAGTTTGAACAGCTCCGGAACACCCCGGGGATAATCCCGCAGGTGCTTCTTGATCTCCCTCGACCTTAACGCGCGCATACGTACGCGGTCGACCAGGGAAAAGAACAGCGAGCCGGGAATTTCTCCGCGCTGAAGCAGAAAGTCCTCAAAAGCCCTCGTGACCGTATCCGCATCACGCGAAAGAAATCGAGGTGCCAGGTTGCCGTCATAGAGACAAAACGCTCCTGGGTCAAGCAGTTGGTCAATGTTCCTGCGGCACTGGTAGAGCAGGTAACAGGCCAGCATGTTGTGGGTGTAAGCCAGGGTTCGATATCCGGCTTCACGGAACGCACTAAAGATGTTCCGGTTTGCGAAAGGCGTTGACAGCCGGCCCGCATGGTTGAAGGCTCGATGAGACCAGGGTAGAGCGCCGGTCAAAAGGGAAGCCGTGCCGGGCGTCGTGAAATTGCCCCCAGCATAGTGTGCCTCGTAAGTCGTGGCGCCTCGGGCAAACCGCTCCAGATTGGGAGTGGTTTTGCGCGGGTAGCCATACAGCGACATATGGCTCGCGGAAAGTGTGTCGAAAACGAGAATCAGGACGTGAGGCCTTTGCGGGCTTTTCGAATCGATTCCTGCTTCCAGATTCTGCGCCTGCCAAGCGGCCAGCGGCAATCCCAGTGACACTAATTTGGTAAAGTCCCGGCGCGTTGTCCGTGTCATCCAATGTTCCTCAAAGTAATCAGGATCAGCCCCAGCAGTGTCGCGGGAAGATAGAGGAAGTACAAAAGTGTGAGCGCTCTTTCAAGGAACGATCGCACATGGACCTGGATAGTTCTAAAGCGATAGGTGACAAACCAAATGATTACTACGGAGACTGCATATAAAACAAAAACAAAGGCTAGTCGGCCCAAGCCGGCTTCTCGCAACCATGCGTCGTTGTACTGGCTGATCGCCGCCCAGACGCCGGTTACGAGAACCCAACCGGTCGCTCCCACAGCAAACTTGTCTCGCAGCACCCTCGGAGGTAGAACAACCGCCAGGGCAAGGAGTATGAAAAGCAGAAAAGCACTTTCGATTGCGGCGGAAACCAGGCCGTACCCGAGTATACCGACCAGATCCCAGGCCGTCTGGTAATAAAGCCAACCTGGCAGTCGATATAGATACTGAATCACCAGCCAGTTGTATACGACCAGAGCGCAGGCGACGAACGCTAACCGGACATCGAACCAGTCGGGAAGTCGCCTTGCGAACATTTGCAAATAGGGCATCTGATCAAGCCTTTCCGCGGATGAAGCCACACCTCGCCCCATAGCTCACGCTGGGGGGTGCCCAGGTCGGTCTTCTGCGGGATACCCGCAGTCTTTTTTCGGCCCTGGATAAACTTAAGAAGTTAAACAATGTTAGTTGACCGAACACACTTTTATCTCTGCATCGATTTGGACAATAAGGTCGGACCTTGAGAAAAGGTTGGCGGATTTTTGGAGCTTTTATCCTCTGTCCATGCGCTTCTTCATGCGAGGGTAAACGAGGGGTAATCGATCCTCACAATTTTGGCTAGAATTCCCAAATTCCCGCCTTAACACGCAAAAAAAACGCGATGACGCGGGGCGAGCCATTTCGTTAAGCTCATTGCCAAATTTGCTCGAGCGGAGAAAAGTGAGAGTTCTTTTCCTGTCCGGATGGTATCCGTATCCGCCCAATAACGGTTCTAAACTTCGCATTTACAATCTGTTGTCGGGGTTGGCTTACGAGCATGAAGTCACCTTGGTGAGCTTTGCCGACGAAGGAGACCGCGGGGTGGATACCAAATTAACGCAGATCTGCCGGCGTGTGCGAGTTGTACCATGGAAGCCGTTTAATCCCCGCAGTCTGCGTTCCATGTTAGGTTTTTTCAGTCTGAGCCCTCGCTCAGTCATCGACACCTATTCGCCGGAAATGGCAAGACGGATCAGGGAGGAATGCGCCGCGCAGCGATACGATCTGGTTATTGCCTCTCAGATAACCACTGCCGCCTATGTGCCGTTACTTCCGCCGATCCCTGCGTTGTTTGAAGAGGTCGAGTTGGGCGCACGCTATGAGAAGTTTGCCGCGGCCAACTCCTTTCTTCATCGCATTCGCCACCGCTTGACGTGGATGAAATTCCACCGTTACCTCGGTCACCTGCTGGGTCATTTTCGTGCTTGTACCGTGGTTTCCGAAGAGGAAAAGCGATTGTTGGCAGCGGTTGTTCCTCGATTCAAGACAATTGAAGTCGTTCCCAACTGCGTTCATGTATCCGAGTACCGCGGGTTTCAAGCGCCCGCTAAGCCGAATACCTTGGTTTTCACCGGTTCGTTCAGTTACTTCCCGAATTACGAGGCCATGGTCTGGTTTCTGCGTGATGTTTATCCGCACGTCCAGAAGGAGATACCTGGCGTGGAGGTAACGATCACAGGCGACCACGGAAACCGTCCCCTGCCCGGGGTTGGCAATCTCAAGCTGACAGGCTTGGTCGAGGATGCCCGTCCGTTGGTCGCTCGGTCCTGGGCGAGCATTGTCCCGCTCCAGCATGGCGGAGGCACGCGTTTAAAGATTCTGGAAGCGATGGCTTTGGGCACTCCGGTGGTGTCTACATCGAAAGGGGCCGAGGGACTTGGCCTGCGCCATGGCGAGCACGCGCTTATCGCCGACGGCGCAGATGACTTTGCTCGGGCGGTTGTGCGTCTGCTCAAAGATCCGGGTTTGCGCGCCCATCTGTCCCGTAACGCTTACGAGTTGGTGGTGAAGAAGTACGATTGGACAGCGGTCATGCCGCGTTTTCTGACCCTGTTGGCGGAACTGTCAAGTGCGAAGACGCCGTCCGCTTCACTGGTCGAGGCAAGGCCTGGCGCAGTGATCTGAGTCAGTTCGTTCGCGTCGGTCTACCGCACTGAAAGCCGTGGCGCCCCGGCGGGGCGGAGGAATCATGATCGATAGCCTGACTTTATTCAGACGTGACTTGCAAAGGTATGGCAGCTACTTTTTCGAGACGAAAGGCTTCACCTCGGATGTAGACGCGTGGGCCGTAAGCGACCGGGCAATTCAGGCTGCCCGGGCAATTCGGGGAATTGAGCGCGGTCCTGCCGTCATGATCCAGGGCGTGATGCCCCGCTCGGGAACCGTTTATGTCGGGGAACTGCTGCGCCAACATCCCGACCTGTATGCTTATCCGCACCACATCTGGGAATTTCCCGCCCTCCAATTGGCAGCCGACATTCGAAGGCTGCAGGAGAAGTTCCTGCTGATCTACAGATCCAATATCGGGAAGATTGAAGAGGCGGATTTCCTGCCGCTTTTTGGCGCTTCTCTGCTTGCCTACCTGTACCAGCCAGTGCCGCCTGGACAACGTGTCCTCGTCAAAATGCCGTCTGTCCAGTACCTGAGCCATTTCTTTTCTATGTTTCCCCATGAAAACCTGCTGATACTGGTTCGGGATGGTCGTGACGTTGTCCATTCCACACTGAGAACCTGGCCTAAACTGAATTTCGTGCAGGTGTGTCTGAGGTGGAATCGAAGCGCCCGCATTATCTTGACCACTTTGGAAAAGCTGAAATCCTCAGACCAAAAAGGTTATTGGATGGTGAAGTATGAGGATACCCTCAGGCAACCCGAGGCGTTTGTAAGAGAAGCGTGTCGTCACTTCGGGCTGGATGAGAGCCGCTATCCCTACGATCAGATCGGCCAAATCCGCGTTATCGGCTCTTCTAAACTCGCTAAGGGCAAAGTCACCTGGCGTTTCCTCGAAAGACCCAAGGATTTCAAACCGGTGGGATATTGGCAGAAATGGTCCCCAGTCAAGCGGCTTGCTTTCAAAGCGATTGCCGGCCGCTCCCTGGTCCGTCTGGGGTATTGCGAAGACTTGAAGTGGTAAACACAGAAAAGGTTGAACACAGAAGAAAGCAGAAAACGACAGAGAAAAACAGAGGGATAGGAACTACGCCTCTCTGTTGTTCTCGGTCTTTCTCTCTCTTTCTCTGCGGCTGAAATCCGATGCGCCATCTAAACCATCTAAAACTGATATTGCTTCTTGCCGTTGTCCTGCGGGTGGCTGCCGCCCTCTATCTAGGGAACGAGGTGGTCTCTCTGCCCGGGACCGATGATCAGGTTTCATACCACAATCTGGCACTGCGAGTTCTGGGAGGGCACGGGTTTTCTTTTGATCGACCCTGGTGGCCCGCAACCGCCGCCGAGGCCCCGACCGCGCATTGGAGCTACCCCTATACCCTTTACCTGGTCGCGGTCTATTTCATATTCGGGCCGTACCCGCTGATTGCCCGTCTTATTCAGGCCGTTGCTGTTGGATTGCTGCACCCGTATCTTGTATATCGGATTACCGGGGAGATTTGCCAGTCATTTCAACCGCAAGGGCGATCGGCCGTAAGTGAGCGACCCACCGCCTGGAGCTCTGTTTGCTCCGGTGCTCTCGAAAGAGCGCCGCTGCTGGCTGCCGGCATTACGGCGATCTATATCTACTTCATTTATTACGCGGCAGCCTTGATGAGCGAGCCGTTTTACATTTGCGCGGTCCTGGCCTCGCTCTGGCTGGCCATCGTACTCGGCAAGCACGTGACAGTTGGGCACTCCTGGAAGCGGGTTATAAACGTTTCCCTGGTGTTAGGTGTGGCAGTTTTGTTTCGTCAACTCTTTCTGCTCTTTATCCCGTTTCTCTTTCTCTGGCTGGCCATGGCACGCAGAGAAGTCGGGTTGCGGCGCAACCTGGCCGCGATAGGCACGATCATGCTCTTGATCGGCCTGATGATCCTCCCTTTCACGATCTACAACTACATTCGCTTCGACCGCTTTGTTCTACTAAATACAAATGCGGGGTATGCCTTTTACCTGGCGAATCACCCTGCCTATGGGTCTCGATTCCGCTCCGCTCTTGAGATGGGCGATACCTACCGGGACCTCATTCCCGATGATTTGCGCCACCTTAACGAGGCTGCCCTTGATCAGGCTTTGCTGATAAAGGGGCTCAATTTCGTCCTGGAAGACCCGATGCGTTACGCGAGCCTCACCCTGAGTCGCATTGGTTATTACTTCAAGTTCTGGTTCGATCCTGACTCGAGTACGCTCAGCAACGTCTCCCGCATCGGTTCGTTTGGGATCTTCCTGCCCTTCATGCTTTATGGGCTGTTGCGCCCGCTGGTCGACTTCAGTCGCTCCGGGGACAGACGACGCATTCTGGCTTCTCCGCCGGCGCCCGTCGTTCTGCTTTACTTGTTCTGTCTCGTCTACACCGCGATCCACCTGCTCTCCTGGGCGCAGATCCGATACAGGCTGCCAGTGGATGGCGTCCTGGTGGTGTTTGCTGGGATCGCAATGGCAGAGCTGTGCAATGCTTTTCTCAGACTGCGCCCGTTCAGGCTGCGAGCGTGACCAGTCATGAATAAATACATTGCTATTTCGTCGATTCTTCTCTGGAGTGCTGTCGGCGCCGCCGTGGCCTACCAGGAAAATGGGGCGCCCGCCATACTGGGCGTTTCAGACAACCGTGAAGCTTATGCCGGCGGTCAGGTTCCGCGGTACGCCAAGCTGGAAATGCGGTTTCAAGTGGAAACCAAAGCGAAGAACAAATTCTTCCCTTACGACCCGGCGCCTCCTCACGGTCTTGAACCCGGGACAGGAATCAGCTGCGATGCAGTTTTCACCGCGCCAGACGGGAATCAGTACCGTCAACCGGCCTTCTTCTACCAGGAATTCGATCATCAGGTGAGGAGCGACCGGGATTGGCTATACCCTACCGACATGTTTCTGTGGAAGGTCCGTTTCTCACCCCATCAGGCCGGTGTGTGGAAATACCGGATCATGGTCCAGGACGCGGGAGGCACTGCTGAATCGGCCGAGTACTCTTTTGTAGTCGTGGAATCATCCAGTCGCGGCTTCGTTCGTGTAAGCGGGAAAGATCCTCGCTATTTTGAGTTCGACGACGGCACGTACTTCCCGGCTTTGGGCTACAACGCGGATCGGGAACAGATTTCCTGGACGAACCCTGTCCTCGACAGCAAACCCAACTTCGAGGTCATGGGCGAAAACGGGATACAGCTTGTTCGCATGTGGCTATCGCAGTGGGCTGTTTATGGATCGGCATGGAACCCGTGGAGATCACATGTGCGCAACGGCTACCTCCCCAATGAATCACTTGCCCTGGAAGAAAAGCACCCGGAGAGCGAACTGGCTTTCAAGATCAGTTATCCGGACAACCCCTGTATTCTGTGGGGTTGGGGAACTTATAACTTGCCGGTGAAGCGGAACACTCGCTACCTGGTTCGAATACGCTACAAAACCAGGGGAATCGATCAGCCCCGCAAGCCGGGCCTTCCGCATGGGCTCGTGGCGAAATTGAGCAGTTGGGGCTGGTCCCGAAACGATGAGACCAAGCGGTGCACCGAACCGGGTTTTGGAACGGTGGTAACCGAGTACGGGCGCAACAATACAGATGACTGGCAATGGCTTGAAGGGAGCTTCGAAAGTCAAGACAGCGACTTTCTGGATTACTTCTATATCGCCCTGGAAAACGTCAGCTCCGGAACGGCTTACATCGACCACGTCAGTATTTGCGAAGAACTCGCAAACGGAGAGCCGGGCCCCAACATCGTGTCCAAGCCGTCTGCTGACCTGCATCGCTATGTCGATCAGAGAAACGCCTACGCCTTCGATCGAGTACTGGATTTGGCGGAGGCGAACGGAGTGTACCTGCGACTGGTGGTCATGGAGAAGATGGATTGGGTGTTTCGACACATCGACCTGGAAGGCAACTGGATTCCGAACGATCCGGCCTGCTGGGACGGCAACCCGAACAACGACCCGCCAAAATGTCCTAAAGGCGACCGCTGGTTTTACGGGAACGGCCGCAAGGACCATAAGGTCCGCTGGCTGCAAAAGGCTTGGTGGCGCTATTTGCAGGCCCGATGGGGTTATTCGCCCAACATCCATTCGTGGGAACTAATTAACGAGGGCCACCCCGGCGACAAGAATCATTGGATCCTGGCGGATGAGTTCGGGCAGTTTATGCACAGCGAGGTGTTCGGAGTTCCGGTTGCGGATGGTCAAAGGTATACGCTGGACCACCCCAATGATCACTTGGTTTCGACCTCTTTCTGGATTCAGTTCCCGGTCCCCTTCTTCAGCAGCCAATCAGGCGAGTACGACAACGTTGACTTCGCTGATATCCATCGATATCTGAATCCCGGGGAGCCGGGCCATGGGGATCTGGCGTCGGAAACCGCCCAGCTTGGCACGGAATTGCGCGGGCTTCTTAGCAAGAGGGGAAAACCTAAGCCCATCGTGAGAGGTGAAGTGGGAGTGAAGGGCATCTCGAGGAGCCGGCCAAGACGCCGTGATCCTGCTTCCGAAAACGGCCGTGTTCGCGCATTGCCTGAGGAAGCGGCGGAAGGAAGTGAGTCCGTCGGCGCCCGAATCCGCCTCCACAATCAAATCTGGGCTGGGATCAATCCCAGCGGTATGATCGATTCGTACTTTTTTGTGAGCGGCCATATTTACGAGAAAGACCGCCGATCCGGGCGCTTACTGTTCGACCACCGGTCGGAGTACGGCACCTACTACCGCTTTGTGAACACCATCCCCCTGAACAACGGGCACTACGAAGACGCCCAGCCTCACGTTACTAACTCCGCGCTGCGTGCCTGGGGCCAGAAAGATCTCGTCAACGGAAACGCGCATCTCTGGATTCAGAATCGAAACCATACATGGAAGAACATTGCCTCAGGGATGGACATTGTTCCCCAGTCGGGGACAGTCACCCTAAAAGGGTTTATCGCCGGTCGGGAGTATCGGGTTGAATGGTGGGACTCCTGGCAAGGGCGCGTTTTGCGTTCAGAAACAATAAAGGCCGACGCTGCCGGCCAGATCGTGCTGACCATTGAGGCACTCGTGAGCGACGTAGCGATCAAAGTGCTGAGTGGACCCAGTGGACCCAGTGGACGAAGTGGACAATAGAGTTTCGTCCACTTTATCCACTTGGTCCAGTTAGTCGACTAGTCCACTGTGTCCACTTCGTCCACTTCTAGCTAGCTGCGGCCGGCGGCTGCTGCAACAGTTTCGGGACCGAGGGGCTGAGCTTCGTGCTCTCGCACGGTTTCCGCCTCGTCTTCAACCCAGGTATAGTCTTCCGCTTTTACGAATCCCTTCTCGCGAAGGTAGTTGAGAATTGCCCAGGCGTTTTCCTCGGCCGTACGGTTGACTGTTTCCAGTCGAAGTTCGGGGTTTGCAGGGGGCTCGTACGGATCGTCGATACCGGTGAACCCTTTGATCTGGCCCTGCCTGGCTTTCGCGTACATACCCTTGATGTCACGGCTTTCGCAGACGTCCAGCGGCGTATCGATGAACACCTCAATGAAATGGTCGGTGCCCACCATGTTTCGCACCTCATTACGGGTGGAACGGTAAGGGCTCACCGCCGCACAGATAACGGCGCCGCCGTGCCGGACGATTTCAGAGGCAACGAAGCCGATCCTGCGAATGTTTGTGTCCCGATCCTCCTTGTCAAAACCCAGACCCTTGGAGAGATGAGTTCGTACAACATCACCATCGAGAACGCTGACCGACCGGCCGTGCTCTTCGAGCAACACGGTTAGAATGTCCGCTGTGGTCGATTTTCCAGCGCCGCTCAGACCGGTGAACCAGACGCAGAATCCCTGGCGATGGCGAGGCGGGTACTTCTCGGCAAGGATGTTGGCCACTTCGGGCCGCGTGAACCACTCAGGCAAAGGTCTGCCATTGTTCAGATAGAGCTGACGAACCTGGGTGCCGGAGATGGAAGCGGTCTTTTCCGTCGGCGGCACCTGACTGACTTCGACATAGCGCCGCTGGCGGGGGAGATAGGTCAGCTCCTGGAAAGGAATCATTGAAACGCCGAGTTCGGCCCCCATTTCTTTCAACAGCTCTTGCGCCGCATACGGTCCATAAAACGGCTTTCCGGTCGAATCCACGCCCGGGCTGGCATGATCTCGCCCCACTATGAAGTGATTTGCGCCGTAATTTCGCCGGATAAGCGCATGCCAGACCGCCTCTCGAGGACCCGCCATCCTCATGGCCAGCGGCAGGAGCGAGAGCACAATCCTGTCGGCAGTGAAGTAACGGCTGGCGAGGACCTTGTAGGTTCGGACGCGGGTGAAATGGTCCACATCACCCGGCTTTGTCAGCCCGACGACCGGATGGAGAAGAAGGACTCCATCCACCTGCTCGATGGCCCGCTTGGTCAGCTCCTCGTGCACTCGATGCAGAGGATTCCTGGTCTGAAAGGCGACCACGTTCGCTCGGCCGCGTCGAGCCAGCTCCGCCCGAGTCTGTTCAGGAGTCAGTCGAAGTTCCCGAAAGTCGTAGTGGCGCGGCAGTTCGATCACCTGAATGGGCCCGGAGACATTCCACTCGCCCCAGTTGTTCATTTCGGTAACGAGCGGATGGCGCAGGTCACGGGTTCCGAAGACCTTTTCAGCCGTTGCGTCCCGATCCCATCGGTAGATTTCTTCGATTGTCATGACGCCCAGGACATTGTTTTTCTGGTCTCGAAGCGCCACCTTACCGTCCAGGTGAAGATTGTCTGTTTGGGTGACGGGAAGGCTAACAGGTATCGGAAAGATCGCGCCGTTTTCCAGACGCATCTCTTCGACGACTCGCTCGTAGTCACGGCGCCCCATAAAGCGATCAAGCGGCGAAAAGGCGCCCGTGGCAAGTAGCTCCAGATCGGCTGTTGCCCGTGCTGAGAGCTGAATCGAAGGAAGTTTCGGGATTTCCCGACGTAGTTTTTCCGCTTCTTCAGCGTCGACACAAAGATTAACCAGTTTGTCTCCGTAGGGTGCGATGAGCAAGTTGGACCTCACATTAGAAAAATGGACTCTGTCAAAACACTCACGGGGATGTTGCGTTCTGCCAGAGTCCGTGTAAGGAAAGTCTAGCGGAGTTGAGAGAATCGCCGCTTAGCAGGCGATTCGTGGTTTGCGGCATTCGGTGGGTTTTTTTAGGCGATCCGTGTAATCAGCGTAATTCGCGTAATCCGCGCCATCCGCGGGACCCGCCGATGGCGCGGAAGCAAGATTCGGAAACGTCGGCCGTCAATTTGTTCCGGGCTGGCCTTCTACAGCCGCCAGGAACTCCGATTGTGAGTCGCCAAAGACTACGAAGCTCACCACCGGCTGATCACTTGACACCTTGAGATGGCCGCCGATCTGTTCGAAAGACGGGCCAAACAGCGCCGGGCCTCCCAGCAAGTCCACGATCCTCTCGCCAGGGGCAACCCGAATTGTTTTTTCACCGGATTGACGCCCGTCCTTGTCCCAAGCCCGAACGGTAACAGAAACGGGAGTGTTATTCGGATTCATCACCGCAAGACCGGTGAAGAGTTCTGCGGCGGTCGATTGTGCCACTTGCAGGTAGACTGTCTCCGTCTGTGGTGCTCGCCACATTGGAAGGGTAGACTGTGCCTTCGCATTTGGACCCGAGAAGGTCGCAGAACCGAGGAGTGAGGCCGGCACACCGGTCGAATCGACTTCTACGACGATATGGCCGGTGAGATACAACTCCTGACTCGGAACCGCGCCGACACCCAGCACGTCTGAAAGCCTGGCCACCGCCAGCCCCCTTCCGGTGATCGACAACGAATGGGTGTCAACGAGGAGCGCGTTGTGGTCATATATCCACAAAGTCAGGTCAACGGCCTCGTTTCCAGGGTTAATCAGCCGCAATTCGGTATCCTCGCCGTTTCGACCCAGCAGGTAATGTGGGATCCAGAGCGTTTGCGCCGGCATTCGGCTTTGGCCGCCGGCCGAAGAAAAATCGTCGGGGCTTGTCATCAATTCGAATCCCTGAACAGGTACGTCCGACGTGACTCGAAGGTAATGCTCACCGTCCGTATTTCCGATTCCCAGTAAGGTCGACAGCGAGGCCAGATTCGAGGCGCCCGGCGCCAGATCCAGGTTGCCGGAACGAACAACCGATCCGGCCTGATCCACCACTTCCAGTGTTATTCTTGCCGGCATGTCGAACTGGGGATTTGTCAGGAAGTAAAGGGTCTGGCGAGTGCCCTGGTGACGCGCAACCGGAAAGAAAAGCTCTTTCGCCTCTACCGGTTCTCCTCCGACACCGTCCATTTGGTGAGGCTGACCGCGACCAATCATGAAGAAACCGCGCGCTTCGCCTTGCTGGGCCTGGGCGCGTAATGAGACCGCCTCCATATTGTTCTTGACGACTTCTGCGGTAAGAAACGCCTCCTGTGCCTGCGGCCTGAACTCAGCGCTTTGAAGCAGCCGCTCGCCGCCATGCCTGTCGACGGTCGCGAAGTGAAGAGTGTTGGATTGACTGGAGGTGTTTAGAACCGCGACGCCGATAAAGGCATCATCAAGACCTGTCCCATTCAAGCTGGCCGGCACCACCAGCCCCGTGTGGGTCGATGTCACCCTTACTGCGACCTCGTCGGTTGCCTGCGCGCCTTTGTTGTCGATCACTGTTAGTTGGAACGTGAGCGAAGCGCCATCGAGCGCATCAGGGACCGCAAAGGTGAGGGTAGCATTGTTTGCGCCGGAGAGAGAAACCGCAGGACCAGACGTCTGGGACCATGAGAAGGTAATCGGGTCGTCATCCGGATCTTTGCCGTAACCAACCAGCCTCACGGTATTGCCCGGTATAACGGTCCGGTCGGGCCCAGCGTTTGCCGTCGGGGCACGGTTAAAGCCGCTCGGATTGATCCTGATAATCACATCATCGCTGGCACTCCCGCCTTTGCCGTCGTCAACGGTGAGCCGGAAAACCAGCTTTGCCGTGGTTGCAACCGGTGGAGCCGCAAAGGTGGCGGTAACGTTTCCCCTGCCGCTAAGGCTGACCGGCGGTCCGGCAACTTGCAACCAGGAGCGGGCCAAGGGGTCGCCGTCCGGGTCCGTGGACCTGCATTGCAGCGTTACAACTGTGCCCGGCGCTACCACCTGGTCGGGTCCGGCATTCGCCAGCGGAGGTGCGTTCGCGGGAATCACGGCCTTAACTTCGTTCGATGGTGGACTTTCCAGGCCGGCAGTGTTAACCGCCGTGACCATGTAATAGTAGGTTTTGCCAGCCTCAACGGTCGAGTCAACGAAAGACGCGGATACCTGAAGACTGGAGTTAACGCGAATGTAATTGGAGCCGCTGGTCTGAGTCCTGTAGACCCAGTATCCGGCGAGATCGTTTTCTGTGTTCGGATCCCAGGCAAGCGAAACGCTTGCGCCGAGTAAGGTGGGGGACAGCAGAGTAAGAATAAGCAAGGAGCGGGTCAAAAACTCAAAAACTGACACGATAACCTCCTGGGGTAAGAACCCGGGCGAATTTTTAACTCGGAGGTCTGACTCGTGTCTGTGAGGCTGCTCACCCGCGAAGAAGCGGCAGGGGGAAACAGCAGGGGTAAAGGGATAAAGGGAAAAAGCTGAAAGGCGTACAGTCCGGTTTACCCCTGAGTTCGCAGTTCCCTTTACCCCTTATCCCTTTACCCCTGCTGTTCCTTGATTCGCTTAGCCCGTATGTGGTTCTTTGGTGGTACATGACCTACGACGCCGTGGTGGTTGGATCGGGACCCAACGGTCTGGCAGCGGCGGTGAAACTCGCCCAAGCCAGATTATCCGTCTGTGTTCTTGAGCAAGCCGCGATCGCCGGCGGAGGAGTGCGGACCAGCCAACTCACGCTTCCCGGCTGCCTGCACGATGTCTGTTCCGGTGTCCATCCGCTGGCCGCCGGTTCGCCTTTTTTCCGGCGCCTGCCGTTGCGCCGCTATGGCCTGCGCTGGATTCGTTCGCCCCTCGCCATGGCCCATCCTTTTGATGACGGGACTGCTGCGATTCTTTCCGAAGACGTGAACCAGACGGCGCTCAGTCTTGGTGAAGACGCGAGTTCATACACGGCCGTTCTCTTGCCGATTTTGTCTGCCTGGGACCTCATTGAGGACGATGTTCTCGGTCCTCTTGGTTTGCCGCGCCATCCTATGGAGATGGCCCGGTTTGGCCGTGTAGCCTTATCCTCAGCGGCCGGTTTCGCCGAGCGGCGGTTTTCGGGAGAAAAGGCGCGAGCGTTTTGGGCCGGGCTTGCCGCACACTCGATGCTCCCGCTCGACAATCTTGTTACGTCCGGAGTGGCTCTTGTCCTGGCGGTGCTCGCTCATCGGGTGGGATGGCCCTTTCCCGAGGGCGGAGCAGGTCGATTGAGTCAGGCGTTGATCTCTTATCTAGTTTCTCTTGGAGGGGAGCTCAGAACTTCCTACTTTGTCTCTCGATTCGCCGATCTCCCACCCTCCCGGGCCGTTCTCCTCGATCTGACTCCCAAGCCGACGCTGGCCCTGGCCGGGACAGGCTTCACAGATTTCTATCGGCGACAACTCGAGAAATACCGCTACGGTTTGGGGGTCTTTAAACTCGATCTCGTCATCGAAGGTCGGATCCCGTTCCGGGCGGAAGCATGCCGAGAGGCAGGCACCCTTCATCTTGGCGGCAGCTACGAAGAGATCGTCGAAGCGGAGAAAGCCACCTGGGAGGGAAAACACCCCG
>DAOTAI010000596.1:0-2521 GCA_035593865.1 Acidobacteriota bacterium | reverse complement strand
AAGAGCATTTTGAGGTCATGTCCGACGGCGCCGTAGTTTGCAACTCCGGGCATTTCAATGTGGAACTGGAAATCCCCGCGCTGGAGAAGCTCGCGGTCAAGAAGCGTCGTATAAGGGAATTCGTTGACGAATACACGCTTCCTGACGGTCGGCGCATCAACCTGCTGGGAGAGGGCCGCCTGGTCAACCTGGCTGCCGCCGAGGGGCACCCTGCCTCGGTGATGGACATGTCCTTCGCCAACCAGGCATTGTCGGCCGAGTACCTGGTCAAACACCATTCTGAACTCGAACCCCAGGTTTATGTAGTGCCGGAAAAGATCGATCAGGAAATCGCGCGGCTGAAGCTGCAGTCCGTCGGAACTGCCATCGATTGCCTCACACCGGAGCAAGTCGAATATCTCGGCTCCTGGTCGGAGGGAACCTAGAAAAAAATCCATGACGGGCGGGGACTTGAGGATTAAGCCCCCGCCCCTCGCTCCCACCTCACCGAATCCTTCATGTTATGATCGTTAGATAATGTCTTACGGGCGCTACGTCACCATTGGACCCAGTCTCACCCCGACCGTCAAATACCTCGTTATTGCGTGTGTTATCACTTTCCTGGCGCAGATCCCGGCGCCCCGGGCGATGGTCCAGTTTTTTGGGTTGACCCCGTACCTGGTGGTTAGTCAGCTGTTCGTCTGGCAACCGTTTACCTATCTTTTTCTTCACGCGGGATTTTTCCACCTGTTGTTTAACATGTTCGGGCTCTGGATGTTCGGCTCCGAACTGGAGCGGTATTGGGGCAGCAGGAAGTTTCTGGGGTTTTTCTTTTTCACAGGAGCAGGCGCGGGCCTTTTGTCCATCTTGGCCCATCCTTTCTCACCCATTCCCACGATTGGCGCGAGCGGCGCGATTTACGGGATCCTCATGGCCTACGGCATGATGTTTCCCGACCGGCTGGTCTACGTCAGCTTCCTGATTCCTGTGAAGGTTAAATACTTTGTCGCTCTGCTCGGAGCAATCGCCTTTTTGTCGGCGCTGTCAAGCTCAGGAACCGCTATCGACCATTTTGCGCACTTGGGCGGAATGGTGTTCGCTTTCCTGTACATGAAGGGCTGGACAACTCCCGGGAGAATACAGGAGAGCTACTACAAATGGCGGTTGCGAAGAATGGAAAGACGATTCCGGGTTCTTGATGGGGGCCGCGACGACAAACCCCGTCCCCCCTATACGGACCCGCGCAGTCGGCGCAAAGAGGATGATTACTGGATTAACTGACCCGATTGCGAAAATCGGGCGCCGGCCTTGGGTGGGTTTCGAATCCGCCCCGTGCCTTTCGCGGCGGATTGAAACCCACCACTCTCCACTGCTCAAGCGATTTCTCGAGCCCAAAAAGGTGAACCGCCGGCACTCGGGAATCTGAACCACGGTGTTAATACCGTCTCCCGCCTTCGATCAGTTTCACCCTGGTTCCGGCTGGCAGTGGTTCGTCTGGCTCGAGCCGGTTCAAGAAGGCAACCTCCTCCACTTCAATCCCCGGATTCTGGACTCGTTTATACAAGTCGCGCAAGGTCTGGCCGTTGCGGGCCTCGACGACGCGGATCCGATCGGGTTGAACGGCAAGGGCACGGCTGTCGGTTAATTCGCCGAATGTGGCTATGCTCGCCTCAAACACGCCTTGTCCAGACCTGAACCGGTTGGCCGTCGTCAGGCCGGCAAGCTGGTAAAGGTTGCCGCGATAGGAAATGAAGGCTGCCAGTACGCCAAGCGTTTGCCCAGTGTTCTGATTGGCCACCTGGTAAATGCCAACAAAGGCGGGGTTCCCGTTAATGGTAGTCTGGTTCCCCCTGAGCAGCTGCACACCAGGTTGGTTGGCCAGGAGCCTTGCGTAATCCTGGGGGCTTCGTTGTTCCGCCGCCAGGGTGAGTTGAATGGCGGCGGCGCCGTTCGGCTCGGTGGCAACGACAGCGCTCCGGGTGTTTTGCACATTCCAGCCCTTCGGGAACTGAATTCGGAATCGAAGATCCGGATGGAGAAACCAGCCGTCCTGGGTAAAACCTTCGCGCGGATTCGCGCCGTACACGATCCCATCCAGTCGCTGCAAATACGGCTCTCTTGCAACCCGCAAGTCTGTTGCGGGACGCTGTGCCATCGCCTGCTGCACTTGTTCCCGAGTGCGCCTGATGCGATCCGGGGGGCTTGGATGAGTGGACAGCCAGTTCGGCAGAACCTGCCCGGACTCTTCCTGAAGGCGCTCGAACACTTCGAAGAACCCGACGAACTCACGCGGGTCATAACCGCTTGCAAGTGTATACTGCACGGCCAGCTCGTCTGACTGTCGTTCATCGTCCCGTCCGTACTTGAGAAAGAGGAGACCCACCCCGGTTTCCGCGAGCGCGCTCAACTGCTGAAACGTCGGAGAGATGATTGAACCAACGCCAAGGCCCAGGCTGAAAAGCTGCGCTTTGCTGATCTGCTCGACTGAATGGCGGGCGGTCACGTGACCGATTGCGTGACCCAGGACTCCCGCCAGCTCCGC
>DAOTAI010000595.1:0-2524 GCA_035593865.1 Acidobacteriota bacterium | reverse complement strand
TGGAATAGAAGACTCCATGCACTACGACTATGGGAAGACCATTCCGGCCTCGAACATCGAGCTAGTCAATCGTGTCGTGCGGCTGGCCGGGGAACTTCAACGGTGTATTGCAACGCCCAACGAGGCGCGATATTTGCTCGGTATGAGCAGCCTGCCGGACGAGAAAAGCTAATGGAACCATTGACCATTCTGGGTGGAGGTCCGGCCGGCCTGGCTGTTGCCTACTACGCTCACCAAGCGCGAATCCCTTTCGTCCTTTACGAGAGTGCGGAGGAAGTGGGAGGACTGTGCCGAACCTACGAGTTTGGGGACCATCAATACGATTCCGGCGCTCACCGTTTTCATGACCGAAATCCTGAGATCACCCGGGATGTCCGCTCTATCGTCGAACTGCACCCGGTCACCAGTCCGAGCCGTGTTTTCACAGAGGGGCGCTTTCTCGATTTCCCGCCAACGCCCTTGAATTTGCTGCTTTCCTCCTCCCCGCTCGAATGGGGCAGAATTGGTTTAGATTTATGGCGTGGCCGCAGAGTCAAGCGCGTCGGGCCCAGCTTTCAGGAGTTTGCGGTTTCACGTTTCGGCCAGCGGCTGGCCGAACGATTCCTTCTCGGCTACTCCGCAAAAGTTTGGGGGCTTCCTTCCGACCAGCTGTCGGTTGATGTGGCCACGCGAAGACTGGACGGCATAAGCTTTCGAACCCTGCTTTTGGAACTTGCCTGTCCGCGAAAAAAGGCGAAACACCTGGACGGACACTTTCTTTATCCCAGAAAAGGCTTCGGGGAGATTTCAAAGGCGCTGCACGCATCGTTGCCGTCTGAATGGGTTCAGACAGGGTTCACGATAACCGGCCTGGAGTTCCGCGACCAGTCCATTCGCCGAATCTACTTCGCCTCTGGACGGGCCATAGACGTCCGAGGTCACGTGGTTTCGACAATCCCACTGCCTCTCCTCGTGTCGCTGCTGGAGCGGTACCTGGATGACTCCGTGAGATCGGCGGCTCGTTCATTGCGCTTCCGACATGTACGGCTGGTGTTCCTGAGGTTGGTAATTCCCCGGGTATCAAACAACGCCTCGATTTACTTCCCCGACACCCAGATGTGCATCTCTCGAATCTCGGAACCGAAGAACCGCTCAGAAGCTCTAGCACCGCCTCATGAGACTTCGCTTGTTGCAGAAGTTCCTTGTTCGGACGGAGATAGTCTTTTTCTTTTGTCGGAAGAGAGTCTGAAAGATCGTGTGGTGGCCGAGATCACTCGAACTGGGCTAATTCGCAGCACGGACGTCGCAGATTGGCGTCACCACTTTTTGCCATATGCTTATCCCACCTATTCCTTGAATTATCGCCAAGCCCTGAGTGAGGTGCTCGAGGGGCTGCAAGCCATCAGCAACTTAACAACACTCGGCCGTAACGGACGATTCTTCTATAGCCATATGCACGATCAATTGTTCATGGCTAAGGAATTCGTCTCCAGGTTCAATGCCCAATCCGCGTAGTCCGTGTAATCCGTCCTATGCGGAGATGGATACCCGCGGATAGACGGATTTCGCGGATTTACTCGGATACCCGTGACAGTTGCTTCGGTGTTAAACTGGCCGCGGTTTGAAGACTCGATTGGACCACGGGACGCTTACTGGACTGTTTAAGGGGAAAAGACTGCTGGCCGTCGTGCCGGCGATGTATCTGCTATCCCTCTTCGTTCAGGTGTCGATCAGGGAACCTCAGCTTTCAGGTCTGCCGCATCTCGCTCGTTGGAATGTCGCGGCTGCTCCTCCGCTGGTCCTTTCCGGCGATTCTCCCCATTACCTGATCCTCGTAAACAGCATCATTGAGGATTTTGACGTCTATACCGGAAACAACTACGACGCCGCACAGGCGGGCGGGTGGCAGGCGGGTGCTCGTTTTAAAGGCGTCGCTCTCGACCGTCACTCGGAAATAGACCGCACGGGCAAGGAATTATCTTACCATTCCATTTTTCTGCCGTTGCTTCTTTCGATCGCGGCTTGGCCCTTTGCCGGCACAGCATGGGTAGAACCGGTCTGTATTGCTGTGACCGCCTTAGTAGTACTGTTCGCCCTGATGGTGTTCGCCCGGCGGAGCGGCCTCCCCGAACACTGGACTGTCGTGCTTGCATTGGCAACACCCTTGTGGTGCTATTCCAGGGACATCTGGACCGAGCCCTGGCTGACAGCCATATGGATCGGACTCCTTTTTGCGCAGAGTCTGCCCCTGGTTTTCGCTCTCGGATTGGTCGGGACCCTAATCAAGTACAACTTCGTTATCGTCCCGGTTGTCATGGCCTTTGCACTCTGGTTAAAGGGAGAACGGCGGCGCAGTTACGTTCTCGCCGCCTCAGGAGTAATTGGAATTCTCATCGCCATCGCAACCGTGCAGTACTTGTTCCGGGACGCGAACCACTTCAACCTTTTTCACCTGGGTGTACACTCCGGGGCCGACGCAACCATACGCCAGAAAATCGTACCGTTGCGATTTCAAGTCACCGGGCTAATCGGCCTGCTGGTTCAC
>DAOTAI010000066.1:0-15522 GCA_035593865.1 Acidobacteriota bacterium | reverse complement strand
GGCCGGGTCTTTGCGTCCCTGCCGCGAAATATTCAATAAAATCCCTATCGCAATCAGGGTTACGAGGATTGAAGTGCCGCCAACCGAGATGAACGGAAGCGGGATTCCCTTGGTCGGCAGCAGGCTCACCACGACACTCATGTTAAGCAGGGCTTGAATCGTGATCATAGCCACAATGCCCAACCCCAGATAAACACCGAAAAAGGAATCGGACCTGAGAGCGATCTTGACACCCTTGAGAAAGAAAATTCCAAACAGCACGAGCGTCGCCATGGTGCCAAACAGCCCCAGCTCCTCTCCAACGACCGCAAAGATGAAGTCATTGTGCGGTTCGGGAAGAAAAAACTGCTTCTGGGTTCCCTGGGCATACCCCACTCCCTTCCATCCGCCTGAGCCGATGGCTATCAGGCTTTGCCGAATGTGATATCCAGCCCCGAAGGGGTCTTTGTCGGGATCCAGGAAGGCGAGCACCCGGTCCCTCCGGTAGGGCACGTCCATTACCAGGAAATAAAAAGCGGGTAAAGCGGCCAGCACGGCTGTGCCGATGTACTTATAGCGAAGGCCTCCCAGGTAAAGCAGAAGACCTGCGGCCGACAATATGCAGATCGGGGTTCCAAGGTCCGGCTCGAGGACAATCAGGCCAACAACGACACCCAATACCACTAGGTAGGGAAGAAGACCCTTCAAGTCGTCGAGTTTTTTCCCTGCCCGAACCAGGTAATACGCCGTGAAAATCACCATCACCAGTTTTGCCAGTTCGGAGGGCTGGAACCGGATACCGAGGATCACGACCCAGCGTCGGGCGCCATGATACGCGGGAAAGGCAAACACGGCTGCCAAAAGAGCCACGGTAATGGCCAGGCCGGCATAGACGACGGGCGTCTTGGAATAGATGTGGTAATCGACGCGGGCGGCGGCCAGCATCAGGCCAAAGCCGAGGACAACAAAGAGCAGTTGCCGAGTGAAAACCCAGGTATACGAGTCGTGGAGCCGCTGAGAAATGATGCCTGAGGCGCTGAAGACCATGGTAAGGCCAAAGCACAGCGCGGTAAATACAAGTACAACCAGGGTTCGGTCATATGGAAGTTTTCGGCTCATCGGATCTCCACTTCACTCTCCAGGCAAAGCATGGACAATCTCCTTGAACACTCGCCCCCGGTGCTCGTAGTTTTCGAACATATCGAAACTGGCGCAGGCCGGTTCCAGCAGAACCGCGTCTCCCACAATTGCACGCGAATGCGCCAGTTCCACCGCCTCTTGCATGTCACGCGCCCTGACCGTCTCCACTTCATCTCCCAACGAGGCTTGAATCTTCTCTGCAGCCGCACCGATCAGGATGAGCAGCTTGACCTTCTTCGCCACCAGGGGCCGAAGAACTGTAAAGTCTCCACCTTTGTCTTTGCCCCCCATAATGACAATGAGCGGCTGGTCCAACGCCTGCAGGCCCTGGATCGCCGAATCGACGTTGGTCCCCTTCGAATCGTTGTAGTAGTCAACGCCGTTGACTCGCCGGGTGAATTCCAGCCGGTGTTCGACGCCGGCGAACCGCCTGAACGTCTCGGCCATCACCCCCAGGTCAACTCCCGACAGGAACCCGGCCGCGGTCGCAGCCAGTACATTCTCCAGGTTGTGATTTCCCCTCAGCCTGATGTCTTTGACCGGCATCAGGTAATGGTGCTGGTTTTTCCAACGGATATAAATGCTTCCATCATCTACGTAAACACCCTCGCTCAACATTTGACGGCGGCTGAACAACATCACCTGTGCCTTTCGACCTTCGGCCATGCTGAGCGAAATGCTGTTATCCACATTCAGTACCGCGTAATCGCGCCGCCCCTGGTTCATGAAGATTCGCTCCTTGGCGAGGGCATAGTCCTCGAAGGAGAGATAGCGATCCAAATGGTCAGGTGTTACGTTCAGAAGCAAGGCGATATGGCATTTGAATTTGCGAATGTTCTCGAGCTGAAACGACGAAAGCTCGACCACGTTGACCCGGTCCGACACAGGCGGGACGGGGCCCGTGGACGCGAACTGAATTAGCGGCGTCCCGATGTTGCCGGCAACGGCCACGTCGCGCCCGGCGTTCTTGAAAATCTCTCCAATTAGAGCGGTCGTCGTAGTCTTACCGTTGGACCCGGTAATGCCAATAACCTTTCCAGCCAGGAAAGGGAACGCCAATTCGACTTCACTGAGAATCGGAATGCCGCGGGCAACCGCATGCTTCAGCTCCGACAGACGGGTTGGAACTCCCGGGCTAATGACGATGAGATCGGCGTTCAGAAAATCGCTCTCGGTGTGTCCCCCTAGCGCCAAGCGAACCTTTCCCTCGATCTGGGCGATCTCCTTTTGCAGTTCCTGGCAGGATTTCAAGTCGGTGATCGTCACGTGTGCGCCTTTTTTCAGCAGGAAATTTGCTGCCGCTACGCCGCTCCTGGCCAGTCCCACGACCAGAACCTTCTTGTTCTTGATTCTCATTTCGTCAACCCCGATGACTGAATTCGCAACCTCACCTCAACTTGAGAGTCGTCAGACTGAACAAGGCAAAGATCAGCGCCAGTATCCAGAACCGGATCACGACCTTGGGCTCTTTCCAACCCATGAGCTCGAAGTGGTGATGGATGGGCGCCATTCGAAAGACTCTTTTCCGAAAAAGCTTGTAAGATCCGACCTGGAGCATCACCGAGAGCGCTTCAATGATGAAGATTCCGCCAATCGAAATCAGAAGCAGTTCGTGCTTAATCAGCAATGCCACTGTCCCGATTGCCCCGCCCAGGGACATCGCGCCGACGTCGCCCATGAAAACCTCGGCCGGATAGCTGTTGTACCAAAGGAAGCCCAAGGTGGCGCCGACCATCGCGCCACAGAAGATCGTCAGTTCGGCGGCGTAGGTGTTCTTAATGATGTCCAGGTATTCGGCAAAAGTGGCATGCCCCGTCAAGTAAGTCAGGACAGTCAGCGCCGAGGCCGCAACCAGGGCCAGGCCTGCGGCCAAGCCGTCCAGCCCATCCGACAGATTCACGGCGTTGGCGCTTCCCACCAGAATGATGAGACCGAAAATTATAAGCGGCAGATAGGTCGAATAACCAAAGATAACGAGGTCGAGGCTCGGGGTGAAACGCTTGAAAAACGGAACACTTAATTGAATGCTGTAAAGCCCCTGACGATTCAGAGCGATCAGGATACCGATGATCAGCAGGGCGATCCCGAGCTGTAAAAAAATCTTCTCCTTGCCGGTCAATCCTAAAGACTGTTTACGAATGGTTTTCCTGTAGTCGTCGATAAAGCCAACGGCGCCGAAAAGCGTCATCGATCCGAGCGCAATCCAAACATAAAAGTTGGTTAAATCGCCCCAAAGCAGCGTCGGAACCAGGACGCTGATGATGATGAGAAGTCCGCCCATGGTCGGCGTCCCCGCTTTGGCATGGTGCGCCTTAGGTCCCTCCTCCCGAATATACTGACCGATCTGGAACTGCTTCAAACGGGCAATCAGCCAGGGGCCGAGGAGCAGACTGATGAGCAACGCCGTCAATGAGGCGTAGGCGGTCCTGAACGTGATGTACCTAATGACGTTCAAGACTGAGAACTGATCATGTAATTCGTAAAGTAGATAATAGAGCAACCAACCATTCCTCCGGAGATAAGTCCGACGCCGTTCCCCACCGCAGGAGGGCGGGGTGTCGAACTCGCCGTACGAAAGGCAAGTCATTCAACCGCCGTTCGAACCTTATCCCCTCTTAATCGTCGCGACGATTTGGTCCATCGCGACACCCCTGGATCCCTTCACCAGCAGGAAGTCTCCGGCTTTCAACTGGGTGGCCACGTACTCGGCCGCCTGGCCGGAGTTCTCGAACCGTGCCGTTTTTTCCGCTGGCAGGCCGGCCGACCGTGCCCCTTCGCACACTTCTGCCGCCTGCTCCCCGACCGCCACCAGCAGGTCAACACCCATTGCGCCTGCTCGCCGTCCGACTTCGCGGTGCCAGTCGGGGCTGGTTTTTCCCAACTCGAGCATATCGCCCAGGGCGACGATCTTTCGTCGAAATCCCGTCAGGCCCGCAACCGTTTCCAGGACACTGGCCAGCGCATACGGGTTCGCGTTATAGGAATCATCCCAGACGGTGCATCCTGCAAACCGACCTTCCCGGAACTTGAGGACCTGGCCGCGCATGGCCAGCGGCGTCAACTTCTCGATGGCGCCGCGAATGGTGTCCGGCGCCAGCCCAAAGCTTGAAGCAACAGCAATGGCGGCCGCGAGATTGTACAAGAAATGCTTCCCGATAAACGGAACACGAGCGGAAAAAGTGCCGCCTGGGGCTGTCACCTCAAATTCCATTTCATCTAGGCCGTGGTAACAATAGGTTCCTATCCTGATGTCCGCGTTCTCCCCCAGGCTATAGGACACTTTGCGCACCGTAAGTGGGCCGGTCATTGCGACCAGCCGCGGATCATCCGCGTTGTAAACGACTAAACCATCGGCTGGAAGGTGCTCCAGGATCTCTCCCTTGGCGCGCGCAATAGCGTCAAGGCTCTCGAAGAATTCCAAGTGAACCGGTGCGATATTGGTCAGGACCGCCGTGTCAGGCTGAGCCAGACGAGCCAGGGCTCGAATTTCGCCGGGATGGTTCATGCCCATCTCGATAACAGCCACCTGGTGTCTGTCCTCCAAACTGAGCAACGACAAGGGCACACCGATGTCATTGTTCAGATTCCCCTTGGATTCCAGCACCTCGAAGGCCTGCCTCAACAGTGTTGCCGTGAAACTTCGGGTCGTCGTCTTTCCGGTGCTGCCCGTGACCCCGACCACCGTCCCTGCCCACTTCTTCCTGACGTAGTGAGACAGGCTTTGAAGCGCTGCCAGAGTGTCGGGCACTTGCAGGAAAACGGCTCCGTCCGGGTGCACAGGGCCGACGGGCTCGGAATGAACGATAATGCTCGCCCCTTTTTCCAGCGCCTGCCCGATAAAGTCGTGCGCATTAAAGTTCGGGCCTTTCAGGCAGAAGAAGCATTGACCGGGCTGAAGCGTCCGGGTGTCGGTCGAAACGGCGGGAAACAGTCCCTGGCCGGCAGCCGAGGGCTCACGGCCAGGAGCTGCAGAAATATCCGCGCCCATCGCTTTGGCTCCTTCTTCGATAGTCAGGGTAATCACACCAACTCCTTCACGACTTCACGGTCATCAAAATGACTCTTCTGTCCCCGAAAAATCTGGTAGGTCTCGTGACCTTTACCCGCGATCAGCACGGTGTCTCCAGGCTTTGCGAGTTCGATTGCCCGTTTGATTGCCTCCCGTCGGTCGACAATCACTTCGCGTCGATCCGCCTCGGGTGGCATGCCGGTCAGGATCTCATCAATGATCGCCTGCGGGTCTTCCGATCGCGGGTTGTCGGAAGTCACGATCACCAGGTCGGCTTTCGACGATGAGATGGCGCCCATGATGGGTCTTTTGCGCCGGTCGCGGTCCCCACCGCAACCGAACACGCAGATCACCCGGCCAGGGGTCAGTTCTCGAGCCAGTCCGAGGACGTTTGCCAAGGCGTCGGGGGTGTGAGCGTAATCAACCACCACTGAGAAAGGCGTGTCAATATCCACCTTTTCGAATCTCCCGGGCACCTGTTTCATCCGCGAGATTCCTTCCTGGATCTGGTCGTCCCCGATGCCTGCGAGCGAGCACGCAGCCGCAGCCGCCATCAGGTTGTACAGGTTGTGACGACCGACGAGGGTGCTGCGCAAAGAGAGCTTGCGCCCGAGAAACACCAGCTTCATCTCGGTCCCCGCTAGCGATGCGTGATACTCAAGTGGATACACATCGCATCCAGCTTGCAATCCATAGGCCACCTTGGAACCGAAAGAAATGCGCTCGCTGAAACCGTCGTCTGCATTGACCAATGCGTATTCAATGCCGGGATTATAAGTGCGGTCAAAAAGCAGGAGCTTCGCCTGGAAATACTCTTCGAGGGTGCCGTGAAAATCTAGGTGATCCTGTGTCAGGTTGGTAAAAACAGACACAGGAAAGCGGCACTGGTAAGCCCGGTAAAGGGCCAGCGCATGCGAGGAGACTTCCATGACTCCGTACTTGCAGCCGTTATCCAGCGCCTGCCGCAGCACTCTTTGGATATCGATGGCTTCGGGTGTCGTGTGCCGCGACTCCAGCTCCTGGTCGCCCACCAGGGTCTTTATCGTCCCCATCAGTAAGGCGGGAGCGCCAATCTGTAGAACCGAGTGGATTAGAAAAGCCGTTGTCGTCTTCCCGTTCGTTCCGGTGATGCCAATCAGCTTCAGCTGTTCTGAAGGGCGTCCGAAAAAGTGGTGTGCCAGATGTGCCATGGCCGGCCGAACGGCCTCAAACTGAAGCCAGACGCGCGGGAATCCTTCTGGTGGCGTCTTTTCGGATGCCACTGCCACCGCTCCTCTTTGCAAGGCCTGATCGATGTAAAGATGGCCGTCAGTCACTTCTCCCTGGATTGCGAAAAAGAGAGACCCTTGTGTCACTTGCCGGGAGTCATAGGCCAAAGAGGTAATTTCAGGATTAACCTCGGTCTCGTTCCCGTTCCTCAGTATCTTTGCTGGAACCTGGGCGATCAGTGCCTGCAAGTCCATTGGCTTGTTCTTCGTCTCCTGATAATTGGTCCTTCTACCGTGTGGCGGCGGCGTCCGGCTTGGTGGACGCAAACTTGCGCGATAGCTCGGCGGATTGCGCCGGCTCCGGTCGCGGTCTTGAAAAGTGCGCTACGGAAAAGAAGACCTCGCAGACGGTTTGGCGGGCTACGCGGCTTCCTGCCGGCGGTCTTTGGGCGACTGCCGTTCCGGTCCCGGAGATCTTCATGCGAAGTCCGAGCCGGGCGCCCTCGCGGGCAACGTCCCGCAGATTCCAGCCAGTGAAATCCGGGAGTTCCACCAGGTCGGTGTTGACGGTAACCCGCCCCGATGCGGCGGAAGTCGGTGTGTTTTCGCCGATCAGGCTCAAGACCGTTGCTTCGAGATTCTCGGGAATCTCACTTTCCTCGCTCCAGCCCGGAACCTCCGCCCGCACCACATCAAGCCGAGGTTCAGCACGTCGACGACCGCGCCTCGGAGACTTACCGTCTTCAGGGGTTAACGGGCGGTCTTGTGGCACGTTCAAATACATCAACGCACGTTCCATAATTCGGCTGAAGGCCGGTGCCGCAACCAGTCCACCATAATACTGTCCCTTGGGTTCATTGATAACCACGATGGCCGCGAGGCGCGGCTCTGCGAGCGGTGCAAACCCTACATAAGAGGCCACAAACTTCGAATGAGAGTATCGGCCGTTAATAAACTTCTGTGCCGTTCCGGTCTTACCGGCCGAGGTGTATCCCTCCACCGTGGCACTACGCCCGGTCCCCTCATCGACCACCAAGGCGAGCGCCTCCTTCATCCTCGCCGCGGTGTCCTCGCTTAGTATACGCACCCGCTTCGTTTCGGGCCGATAATAAATATCTCCGTCAGCGGTCAGGATTCGACGCACCAGGCGGGGCTCTACCAGGTATCCGCCATTTCCTATGACTGCCAACGCTCGCAGCATCTGGATGGGAGTCACGCCGATTTCCTGTCCGATGCACAGCGCGCCGATCGAAATTTTGGACCACTCGGAGGGCGGTCGAAGGAGTCCAGTTTGCTCGCCGGGCAGTTCGATTCCCGTCTTGGCCCCAAAGCCAAACCGCTGAATATAGCTGTACAGTCGATCGTTGCCCAGACGCAACCCCAGTTTAATTGTCCCGACATTGCTCGACTTAGCGAGGATCTGGTTGAAGGTCAGGGTGCCGTAGCTCCTTTTTGCTTCGCGGTAAACCTTGCCCGCCAGGCGCAGCGTTCCGACTCTGCAATCAACCGGCTCATTGGGATAGGAAAGACCTTCATTGAGCACCGCCGCCATGGTGATGATCTTGAACGTCGAACCCGGCTCATAGATCTCCAGTATTCCCCGGTTTCGGCGCGCCTCCTCGTCGGACCGCTGATACTGGTTTGGGTCAAAAGTGGGATACGAGGCCATCGCCAGTATTTCGCCATTGTTCGGGTCCATGACAATCGCCGACCCGTTTACGGCTTGGAACTTATCCACGGTCTCCTTAAGGACTTGCTCTACCGTAAACTGGATCGATCGGTCCAGGTTCAGAATCAGGGTATGGCCGTCAGACAGGCGAACGTCGGTCAGGCGCTCGAAACTCTCCCGGCGAGCGTTAACCCGCAGGCTCACCTTTGTCTTGCTGCCCTTGAGGACTTTGTCGTACAGGTATTCAAGCCCGCTCAAGCCTTCGTCATCAAGCCCCACAAATCCGACTATGTGGCAGGCTAAGGGTCCGCCCGGATAGACTCGCTTGCTTTCCTTCTGGAAGCCGAGCCCTGGCAGTTCAAGCTGCTTGATGCGGGCCACCTGCTCCGGCTCGAGCCGTCGGGCCAGGTAAACGAACTCCCGCCTGGAGAGAAGCTTCTTGTGGATTTCGTTTGCCTCCATGTTGAGAATGGGGGCCAGAGTCTGGGCGGTCTCTAAAGGCTTGCTGATCTTGGCCGGCTCGGCATAAAGCGAATCCGCTCTTACGCTGATGGCCAGGTCATCGAGATGGCGATCACGAATTTCGCCGCGGCGGGAACTGACTTCAATGAAACCGGACTGCTGTTCTTGGGCCAGCGTGCGATACTTGTCAGCCTGGACGACTTGGAGGTAGACCAGGCGCACCCCGATACCAAGGGCCCACATCATCACCAGCGCATAAATCAACACCAGCCGGTGGACCCTTATAAAACCGTAGCTTGTCTGGGACTTCGCTCCCCTGTTCATTCATCCAATGGCTTCCGTACATAAGCTGCTTCTGCCACCATCGCCTTGTTCGGCACTTCTATATACCGGGCGTGGAGGATCATTACCTGTCCCTGGTCAGGCGTCACCAGTCCCAATCTTCGCGCCTGTTGGTCGATTCGCTCTGGCGTCATCAACCTCGCCTGCTCGGCTCTCAGCTCAACATTCGCTTCACGCAGGCGCGCATTCTCGTTCTGGAGCTTCTCGATCTGGTAGTTCACGTCCATGATCTGGTTGTGAAACCAGGCGTACGCCAAGACCAGGCCCAGTAGGAGACAGGTCAGGCAACACCACCAGGTGATCTCCGTCAGGGGAGACCGCCGTTCGTTGCAGATTGGGCGGTTTCGCAACTGCTGGCACTGAAAATCAACCATAAAGCACCCCTTTCCCGATTAGACTTCCATCCGCTCCACTGCCCGCAGCTTGGCGCTTCTGGAGCGGGGATTTGCCGCCGTTTCCTCCCCCGAGGGGACAATCGGTTTCTTCGTGAGAATCCGTACCATCTCTATCCGAGGACAAGTGCAAGCCCCAGCCGGTCTGAAGCAGACACATTTCCCGGCCTTCTTCTGAAAAAGCTGTTTGACGATCCGGTCTTCCAGGCTGTGGAACGAAATGACCACCAGCCTGCCACTTGGTCGCAGACGCTCGATCGCCGTCTCGAGAAACTCCTCCAGTCCCGCCAGTTCCTGGTTGACTTCAATCCGAAGCGCCTGGAAGACCTGCGTGGCCGGATGGATTCGAGACCCTGGTCTGCGGCCCTTAACCCGTTCAACCAGCGCCGCCAGTTCGCTGGTCGTCTGTATCCGTTTCACACGTCTTTCGGCGACTATAGCCGCGGCGATTTTGCGAGCCGCTGGTTCCTCCCCGTATCGCCTGAAAATGTCAGTAAGCTGGTCCTCCGTCAGCTCATGCACCAGCTGCGCAGCAGAGGTTTTCTGCTCGGTGTCCATCCGCATATCAAGCGGCCCTGCTTCCCGAAAGCTGAATCCCCTCTCAGGCGAGGTTAACTGCATAGCAGAAACTCCGAGGTCCGCCAGGCAGCCGTCGATCGAATCCACCAGAAGGCGCGTCAGGATCAACGGCAGGTTCTTGAAGTTCGAGTGGTAGAGTTCGACGTTTGAGAAGCGTGCGAGTCGCCGCCGCGCCTCCGCGAGCGCTTCGCGATCCCGGTCGATGCCGATCACCCTGCCGCGTCCCTCGAGCTTCTCCAGGATGGCTTCGGTGTGGCCGCCCAGGCCTACCGTACAGTCCACGTAAATGCCTCCTGGGTGGACATTTAGCAGCTGCACCACTTCGCGGAGCAGAACCGGAGTGTGTTCTACTGACATGCTAACCATTGTGCGACCCTTAAATGTCGAGCTGTTCCAGTTCTTCCTCAGTAAATGGCTCGCTGCTGATGCTGCGCTTCAGGTTCTCGTTGTTCCACACTTCCAGACGTGTGAGATTTCCGATCACGGCAACATCGGTGCCATCGTCGACTCCGGCGGCTTTGCGCAAGTGGGGATGGATCAGGACGCGCCCCTGTTTGTCCATGGTGGCCTCCTTCCCCCAATACCCGGTGTATCGTAGAAATTTGCTCTTGGCCTTGCCGGCCGGCCTCTCCCTCACCTTGGCTTCTACTGCCTCCCATTCCTTGAGAGGATAGATATCAATGTGATCACCGTTAAAGGAGGTGATGAATAGGGCATCGGACTTATAGATCTCGTCGATGAGCGCCTTGTGTTCGGAAGGGATCTTGAGGCGGCCCTGGGAGTCGATTTTTGCGGGTATGTTGCCCCGGAATTTCACATCCCCCCTTTTCTGCTACCTGATTTCCCTAAAAACTCCTGTAAAGTCCTATTTACTCCACAGTGTAGTAGCAATTTTCAGCGAGTGTCAAGGCTAATTTCTTCCGAGGGTTAAGCTGATTCTTCGTCGTGGCCGGATTCGAGAGAGCCCGGCACTCACTCACAGGGTTCCAGCGATGTTTGAGTACCGCCCTAATGCGGGCATCAAATCGAGGGAACATCTGGATCGACCCGACGATTCGCCCAAAACGTCCAATCCGACCACGATAGACACGCTACTCAACCGTCAGGCTGCGAGTCCGAGTGTGTAGTCCCGCCTTCGGCGGGCTTTGAATCGAAGGAATAGCTGTGTTCCTCAACAAAGGAAGGGAGTCTGAGAACCAGGCTTCTCTTTTGGAACACTGCCTGACCTGTCAGTGTCTGCCGCCAAAGGCCGCTCTTGCAGCTCGGGCTTACTCCCGTGTTTCAGGCGTTCTGGTAGGAGCTTGAGGCGGGGATCGACCGGATGAAGACACTGTACTCGCCCACCGAATATGCTCAGAGCCGAAAGGCGATTGAGACTGGCTGGAGTGTGTCCACCCATTGCTACAAACTCTACTGTCCGAATGGACACCAGAGCCGAAGGTTACGCCGATGGGGACAATCCCTCACGCGGATGCGTCAAGCTCGGAGGCGTGAGCGGGCTGGGAGAGCACGGCGGTTGAGTGCCGCGTTTTTTGCGGTGTATCGAAACCCCGTGCTCTCCCCGGCGCTGCGGTCGAGGGAGAGTCGAAGGCGGTCCGAGCGGTTGAGGCGTGGCGCGGGTTTCGGTACAACGCGCCCACAAAGCGGGCGCGTCACTCAACCACCAGGGGTTTCGATACAACTCGCCACAAAACGGCGAGTCACTCAACCGCCGCGCCACGCCTCAACCTGCCGCTCGCAAGCCTGACCGTTTTGCTCGCAAGCTCGGCAGGCAGCGGCGGTTGCGAGTGTGCGTTGTCCTGTTTATTGACATGTGTATTTTCGCCAAACTCGAGATGGTGTCCGAATGGACACCAGAGCCGAAAGGCGAATGAGACCTGGTGCTGGGGCAGCCCTTTGCGCTCCCGCGTTTCGTCCGAATGAACACCAAGGCCGATAGGCGATTGAGACCACTCCTTCCACTTGTTCTTTTGCTCCTGGGTGTCAGTCCGAACGGACACCAGAGACGCTCGTTCACACGTCGAGCCAATAGCAGCTGCACGTAGCTGTCCGACCGGAACTCGCCCGCAGCCCGTGACGCTTTCCAAGCCTGTTGGTAGCTTCCCTGGCCTTGCGCGCTTGCAGTTCCAATGATATTCTTCGCCTGCTTTTGGCCGGATGCAGCGCACCCGGGCCTAAAGCAGTTTCGGGCCCGTTTCTCGCGACTGTACGGCTGAGTCATCCAACTGGGGGGCCCGAGTGAACGGAAAAGAGAACACCCAGGTTCTTTTTGCTGTACTCGGGATGTCACCGGCCGTTCTCACCGAAACGGTCTGGGCTCTTGCCCACGAATCCCCCTCGACAATTCCCGATCACGTTGTAGTGCTGTGCACCAAGCCTGCCAAAGATCGACTGATACGCGTTCTCTTTGAAGACGGCGGCTGGGCCAGGCTGCGCGAAGCGCTTGAAAAGGAAGGCCTGCCCGTTGCCGGCCGGCTGTGCTTTGGGCCGGCTTCCGATCATGTGAGACTGTTTCCCAAGGCGGATGGCTCCGGTGATCTCGATGATTTGACCAGTGCTGCCGACAACGAAGCTGCGGCCGACTTCGTAATGCGGGCACTCCGGAGTTTTACCGAGGACCGAAGCACGCGGGTCATCGCCTCTATTGCGGGCGGCCGCAAGACCATGTCGGCCCTCCTCACCGCCTGCATGGTTTTGCTTGGACGCGTGCAAGACCGGCTTTGTCATGTCCTGGTAAACCCGCCTTACGACAACCCCGAGCTGCAACCGCTGTTCTTGTTTCCGGAGCGTGGCGTGGTTCATCGCCTGGCCGGTTCGGAAGCGCTGTATCCTTCCGAAAAAGCCAGGCTTGAGCTGGGGGAAATTCCTTTTGTCCGCGTACGGGCGTTGTCTGAGGGCGAGTACAGGCACGCTCCTCCTTCCTACATGGCGATGGTGCGTCACGTCCAAGCGTTGGTGCCAGCGAGCGCCTATCTCCCCTTGCTGAAGGTTGATTACCGGACCGGGACAGTGAGCGTCGATGGAAGGCCGGTCGAGCTGAGTCCGTCGGAGTTTGCGCTTCTTTGGCTGGTGGTCGAGCGCCACCGCAGCGGCCGGCTATGGAACCGTTGGCTGGACGTCGGATCCGACCTGGTCGAGCTGCAGGAGGCGGAAACCTCGCGGAAAGCGCCGGAGTGGCTTTGGAAACTCAAGGATCGCAGCCCGTTCGATGCGAAGGAGGATTCGCGGAAGCTGGCTTTCTCGCTTAAGGAAAAGCTCCAGGCGGCGACGGACGATCCCACCTGGGTGCGGACACTGCTGCCTTACCGCAACCGGCGCGTAACGCATTCTTACCCACCGGATCGAATCCAAGTGTGCTGCTGACGTCAGCGGACGTCACCGCTGCAGAAAGCCGGCTCGGAAAAACCTAAATTAGTTCGCTGAAAGGAGAGGCCAAATTGAACAGCGTCAATTTCTGGAAAACCAAGCTGATGGCGTTTCTGCACGATCCGCCCGACAAGCCGATAGACATCCCCAGACACAAGGAGAGGGCCGAGGCCTACTTACGCAGGGCCGGTATCGATCCGGAGGAATACCAGCGGTTCGAGCCCGCTTGTGATCACACCGCCGCGGCCGCCGACCGTTTCCCCTTTCCGGTTCCGGAACGCCTGAAATCCCAATTCGACGGAACCCGGGCCAATGATTCGCCGATAAAGCATCCGCTGGGCGGTTCTCAGCTCTTTTTCGATACAGCTTTTCCATCAGTTGACCTGGCCGAGGCACGGTTCCAGTCTTGTCAACCGGGCGCCGAACTGGAGCAGCTCCCCGCCGAGGATCGGGAATGGGCTAATTTCTTCCTGCACTGGCGACGATGGGCCAGGGCTGTGGCGGAGATCGACTGGAGGACTTTGTACCTGCCGGCCGACACCCGAATTCCGGATCACAGTATCTGGACCCACATCAGCGTGGTTTCGGCTCTGCAAGGGTGCGTCGTCGGAGACAAACTGAGACCCGCGTTTCTGCTTTTCCATCTTGGCCCGGTCCAGGACTTCATTGCCCAGGCGCGTTCGACCCGCGATCTTTGGAGCGGCAGCTACCTCCTCTCCTGGCTGACCGCCCACGCTATCAGGACGGTAACCGACACGGTGGGTCCCGATACCGTGATCTTTCCGGCGTTGGCCGGCCAGCCGCTGTTCGATCTTCTGCATCGTGATCGGCTCTACGAGAAGCTGAAGTACGCGTCAGGCGACGGCCGGGAAGACCAAACACTGTGGCAGCGCCTGGGGCTTGACCGTCGCGTCGCTGAGATCCTCACTCCCAGCTTGCCTAACCGTTTTCTGGCCCTGGTGCCCGCCGACCAGGCCGAGGAATTGGCGCGAAAAGCTGAGGAAGCGGTGCACGCCGAGTTGGAAAAGATCGGCCAGTACTGCTGGGCCTGGCTGAACCGCGAGGGACTGATTGTCCGAGACGAATGGTGCACGCGCTTTTTCGGCCAAATCGAACGTTTTCCGAAAATTGCCTGGCAGGTCTGTCCCTGGGGTGAAGCCCCGGTCAGAGAAGCGATAGAGGCTTTCAAGAAGCTGGATCCGGCGGCGGCCGAGAACCTCGAGAAAGTGTACAGGCTCGCGACCGAACGAATTCCGGTAGAGGATCGCGGCAAGAGATATTTTGCCTCCGACAACGGTAAAGAAGACCTGAAGAATCGTGGCTTCTGCTGGTCCTACGATTACGCCCTCACCGAGAGCCTGCTGGCCGCTCGCAGGCGCTTGCGCGATTTCGAGCCCTGGAACACCGACGACCATCAATTTGGCGCCGTTAAAGACTCGTTGTCTGGTTTGGAGGAGGTCATCGGGGATGAAGACTTCTGGAAGGACGCCCGTGAGCTGAAGCCAAACCTGTTTCGCTCGGCGGACAGGCTTGGCGCCATCAATCTGGTCAAGCGCATTTGGCACGAGGCCTACCTGCGGTCTGAATGGCGCCTGAACCTGGGATCCGCCTTGAGGTTTGAATCCGTGCCCGGGGTGGCCGCGGGCCGCTGGCGCGCCAAACTGCTCGAGGAAGCAAGCAAATCCGAAGAAATATGGAACCGGCTGGTGCAGGTCAGGGAAGTGCTCGCAGAACGCCTTGACCTGACTGTAACGGAAACAACTTCCGAGAAAGAGTGGCTGCAGCGGACCGATCCCGGCTGCCTTTCTCCCACGGAGTGGCGGCGGGCCGAAGAGCAGGACAGCGAGGCCGCGGAAAAGGTCCTCAAGGCGCTCGACAGGCTTTATCAACCAGTTGCCGGCAAAACCGTCCTGAAGCCGCCTCCAGTTTACGTGGCCGTGCTGGCGCTTGACGGCGATGAAATGGGCAAGTGGGTGAGCGGCGAACGCACCCCGCTCTTGAAGGACCAGTTGTCAAAACAGGCGCTTGACTATTTTGACAAGCTCGAGTCGAAACCGAGCCTTGAAAAGCTGCGTCGACCTCTTTCCCCTTCCTACCACCTCCAGTTTTCCGAGGCCCTGGCAAATTTCGGACTGTACGTCACCGGGCCGATCGTCGAGCACTATGGTGGCCAGTTGATTTACACCGGCGGCGATGACGTTTTGGCCATGTTACCCGCCGAGACGGCACTCGAATGTGCAGAAGCACTTAGAGCTGGTTTTCGGGGCGCTCGACGGCTGGCAGAGCTGCTGCCCGACTGTTTTGAAGTACTTGGTGAAAACGGCGGCTATGTCAGGTTGCGGGAGGCCCTTGCCAAGAACGGTCTCCCCTCATGGC
>DAOTAI010000594.1:0-2534 GCA_035593865.1 Acidobacteriota bacterium | reverse complement strand
ACAGGATCGGCGTCTTGCCACCGAGATGGCCTACGGCGTGATTAGGAACAAAGGACGGCTCGATTTTTACATTCGCGAGCTCTCTGGTCGTGAATTGCGAAAAATCGATCCGGTCATCAGGTGGGTTCTCCGCCTGGGACTGTACGAACTTGAGTTTCTTAGAACCCCAGATCGAGCGGCGGTTTACGAGGCGGTTGAGTTGACTCGCGTGGTCAGAAAAGCTTCCGCTGCGTCGTTCGTGAATGCGGTCCTGCGCGGTTATCTTCGAAACCGGCCGGAGTTACCATCTGGTTCTTCTGCCGCAGCGCTAGCCGTCAGGTTCAGTCATCCCGAATGGTTGGTCGCCCGATACCTGGATCGCTTCGGAGAGGATGCGACCTGTGGATTGCTTGAAAGAAACAATTCCAATCCTTTACCTCTTGTGCGCGTCAACCGTTTCAAAACGGATATTCCAGTTTTCACGCGTCTTCTCGAGCAGGAGGGGATCGCATACGAAGAGTTCGCATCCCTTCCCGATGCCCTGGTCATTCACCACCCGGCGTTTGCCCAGCATCCCTTCTATCAGGATGGCTACTGCTTTTTCATGGACGCTGCCAGTCAGGAGGTGGCCCACCTGCCCGATTTGGAAGGGGTCCGGACCATAGGAGACTTCTGTGCAGCGCCTGGGGGGAAAGCCTTCATTCTGGCCTGGCGATGCCGAGGCAAGTTGTACCTCAAATGCCTTGATATCAGTCGAGCGCGGTTGTTGCAGATGCGTAAAAGGGCGGAAGTCCAGGGAGTACCAGGTCTTTCTTACCTGTTAGCCGACCTGACGCGACCGGCGCCATTTCAGGCAGTATTTGATTTTGTACTGGCCGACGTTCCTTGTTCGGGTTTGGGGACCATCCGATCGAACCCTGATATCCGCTGGACGATCCAGAGCTCGCACCTGTCCAGGTTCCAGGAACGGCAAGTCAGCATCCTCAGAAACGCCTTTGACGCGCTGGCGCCTGGCGGACGCGTTTTTTACGTGACTTGCTCGACCGAGCCGGAGGAGAACGAACAGGTCGTCGAACGATTCCTGGAGAGTGAACCGCGCTCAGTATTAGCGCATCCATACTTTAGGACGTTTCCGGGCGCGCATCCCGGCGATTGCTTCTTTGCGGCAGAGATTAGACACATTTGAAAGCGTTGTGTTAGATTAGGGTGCCGTCGAGGGGCCCGGGTTCTGCTCTGAATCTCTGCTCCTTTGGCCCTTTGAACGGATTTTGGAGATGTCTGAAGCAGACAGGCTGAGAGAGATCCATACGGCCAGCAGGTTCTTGACCCTCGGGAAGAGTCTTCTGCTTGTAGCGATACTGATCACGGTGGGGATAGCCGGTGGTATTGTCGGTCTGAGGATGGCCGTGCGGGGAGACGAGGTTCAAGTTCCTTCGCTGGCAGGTCAAACGGTTGAAGAGGCGAAGAAGACCCTGGCGAGTGTTCAACTGACGCTCGAAATCAGCGGGGAGAGATATGATTCGAGCGTTGCGGCCGGGCAGATTGTATCCCAGTTGCCGCCAGCGGGCGGGAGGAGCAAGGCAAACCGACCGGTGCAGGTGATCGTAAGTCTTGGTGTTCGGAAGAATCCTATACCGGACCTTGTTGGATCAAGCATGCGTTCCGCCCAGCTCATGGCATTGCAGGCAGGCTATGAACTCGGAAATGTGAGCAAAATCAGTGTTGACGGGCAGAAGGAGGGAGTCATACAGCAATACCCAACGCCGCAATCCGAGGACGTAGTCAGTCAGAAGATAGACCTGCTGGTGAACGAACCGCGGCCGAAACGATTTGTCATGCCCGACTTGGTTGGTCAAAACATCTCGGTGGTCACAGCTTTTCTGGAGGCCAACCAGCTGAAAGCTCAGCCGCCGATTTACCGCGAGTACCAGAACGCGTCGCGCGGTCAGGTTGTAAAGCAGTACCCTGAGCCGGGTTATATGGTGAGCCCGGAAGACCAGGTGACCCTGGAGGTTGCGCGTTGATGCCGTTAATTGCACCTTCACTCTTATCAGCCAATTTTGCCAACCTTCTTCCCGATATCCGCGAAATGGAAGAGGGGGGCGCCAGGGTGCTCCATGTCGACGTGATGGACGGTCATTTTGTCCCCAACATTACAGTTGGCATTCCTGTGCTTCAGGCCATTCGGAAAGTTACCAAACTTGAACTGGACGTTCACTTGATGATTTCCAATCCCGACCAGATGGCTGACGCGTTTGCGCGGGCAGGCGCCGACTGGGTGACTGTGCATTATGAGAGTGCGATACATCTGAATAGAATACTGACGGGACTAAGGGAACAGGGAGTCAAGCCGGGAGTGGCCTTGAACCCTCATACCCCGGTTGCAGCGCTCGAAGAGGTCCTGTTCCTGTGTCATCACGTTCTTATCATGTCTGTAAATCCCGGTTTTGGAGGACAAAAATTCATTTCCACCAGCTTCGAAAAAGTGCGAAAATTAGTGAATCTCATACGGTCTCAAGGTTTGCAGGTAAAGGTCGAGATCGATGGGGGCATTG
>DAOTAI010000065.1:0-15571 GCA_035593865.1 Acidobacteriota bacterium | reverse complement strand
TTTGCTCCGCGGTCTATGCAACGATGTGACTCGAAGTCGGAAACGGCGGACACCTCGCACCGATGGTTCACCGTCTGGCAAATCACGCACGCCACCCGAACCGGGGTGAAAGAATTTAAGTGCCATTTGATCCGGAATCGTTCGCCACCCCTCCCATAGGAAGCTAGCGTCCCTTATTGCTCCCTAGTGGCAAACTGATAAGGAGCCCGTGCTCGGCGAGAGTCCGTCTCACTGCTTCTATTTGCGACGGTTCGACAAGCCAAGACCACAGGTCACTCTCGAGCTGTCTGAGACAACCCCTCGACGGCGAGGTCGCAATCCAGTCGAGCAGATTTAGTGAACCAACTCGAACACTGAGATGTAGATCAGTCAGCCAGTTTTGTGGGAACACGTCCCGTAACAAACCGCTCAGGAAGGATCGCTTGTCAATATCATCGTTAAACCACCTTGAGATCTCCTCCGCCTCGCGTCTTTCCTGTTCCGAATACCCTAATCCGCACGCCATACCGTAGGCGAAGAGGACCGGACCCCTCTCCAAGTGGCGTCTGTACGCAATCCCGTATTTGAAAGGAAAGCAGCGACGAAAGAGCACAGCCAACTCGTCAAGGAACTCTGAGTCGTAGCCCCGCACTGTCTCGTCAAACCCAAACACCACTGTCCCAGCTTTCCGGTTTATAGAGCCCGCTATCCTCCAGCCAACCAGTGGCTGTTTACAGTCCGGGTACAGGGCATGTATATCGATCGCAGTAACGTCCTGCATCCCCTTCTTTTGCAGTTTTTTGTAAGAACGCTCGAATGAAACGGCTTTGTCGCTAAACCCTCTGCCCAAAATGGCCATTGTGTCTGGTGGGTATCCAAGGCGGGCGAACAGATCCAATACCATTCGGAACATATCTTCCAAGTTCATTTGGTCGCCGACACCGTAAAGCGCCATGCAACTGCAGAGCGGCCCTAATTTCTTCATGTCCCCCCCCGTTTAGCGGATACGTTCAATCTTGATTGTTCCGCCTTGATTGCATCCTTAAACTCCCGCGTCGTTCGGCCCCAAAACCAAACCACGGAGCGGGTTTAAGATGAATGTGGCGTGCCGGCCAAGGACAAGCCTTTCTTTGGCGACTTTCAATTGACCCGTATAGGGCGTACAGAATCAAGAAACCGCCGACCCCTGGCCGATAGACATCGTCACGAGGAGTGACGACATAGCCTGATAGAGATGATCACCGACAAGAAATACTCTGGCGATGCAGGTCACTTGTTCGGCAACCGAGATCTCAATTTCTCTTCCGGAATTGCCCTCCACTTCAATGATCAACTCGCTCAGCAGTGTTCCCTGGGTGTTTGCCACAGCACCATCGCGAGCGTCATCAAAAACAGCCTTCTGGTCAACCACTTCAACCTCGCCTGGTAGGTCGGCAACCGCAAATGTATAAACCGTCTGACCATGTCGCGCTGTGTAGACGTGATTGGTAATTGGTCCCGATTCAGTATTCACTGTTTGATCCTTGCGAGTTGGCTCGGTCGGAAACAGAGCGATGAAGCCGTGTTCGCTCGAGCGAAACGGAATCCAAGGTCTCTCCTGCCACGAACATCCTGAAGTGAGAACGGTGATAGTCAACACTTGGTTGAGAACGACAATCTTTCGACGTTTCATAGTCCCCCCCCTTTTGCCTGATGAAACGCTTTCGACGCGCGCTGATGCCTCTCGACCTCCCGCTTCTCATTCGCGGACACCAGGTCCAGGTCCAACAGATTAAGCAGGCCGCCCTTTCAGTTGGCTCCAACCTGTTGGGCGCGCGTGAGGCTGCAGTGTCCAGACCTCAATTCTTTTTGCGCCCCCATACGGGTAGAGGAGAAAAAACGATATATCGATCGAGAGTAAAGAGTGCTTAAGCTGGCCCTATTCTTCATGTCTCATCGCATACCAGACTGTCCGATTTCTCATACGAACTTGCGCGATCCCAGCTGTCATCCGGAACGACGCTGGCCCTTGTTACTACCTTGTTGTGAGAAGAACGACGAGTGATACCCAGAAGACGATCTTCAGATCTTCATGAATGAACACACGTTCCTCGTGGAAGGCCAAGCTTGCAGGAGACCAGCCGCGATATGGGGGGAAACAGCACAGTTCGACCGAGGGTGGTAGCTATTCACTTCTTCCTTAAAACTAAATTCCCTCTTCTAGAGCAAGCTGGGCAACGCAACCCAGAAACTAAGAACGACGATCATGGCGGGAAGAATCGTCCGGTGTTACGACGCAAGGTGCGCTCGGATCTGGGAGCGCAACCCTCGGTCAACGAGGACCTGCGACTGGGGAAAACTTGGGACAGTCTACTCAATTCCCTTTTGAAACTCCTAAGGAAAAAACGATTAAGTAGATTGTCCCCGCTTTTCTTAGCTCCGGTTATTGTCGAATATCATCAGTGTGCGACCAAAGGCGAGCAACTTGCTGATCCAAGGCTTTGCTCCAACGATAGGTTTCGACTGGATCCCGTGGCTTATCTGAGAAGAGCCCGACAATGACATCTGGGTGCGGGCGGCAAACGACACACACCACGCCACCTTGTCCCCAAATCTTTGGCATGATCTGGTCCTTTAGAGAGTGTTCGAGCGCTGCTATCGCATCTCGATCCCCAAAAAGGCTCGATAAAAGACTGTTCGCAGGAAGAGCTTGCTTGTTGCCCAGTAGTCGAACACTCCCTTTCGCCACGGAGGCAATGGCCACAACCTTGATCGCAAACGAATCCATCAAACTGAAGAGCTTCTGTTCGGTCATTTCCTTATCATTCTACTTGGGCCCTGGATCGATCCAAACGCCAGTTTCTACCTCGACCAAACGCGCCCCCTTGGCTTTCAGGTGAAGCCGAATCTCCAGAGCCCGAAGCTTTTCGCCACCTTCGATTGATCTAAATACGGAATTACTCGGGTGCCTTGTGGGAGTGCCTGCAGTGTGAACATTTCCACGCGGGTGCTTCGGTCCCGGGACTTCATCGATTACTCCACCGTAAGTGGTGGGGATCTGATGGCGATGGTGGAAGGCGATTCGAGTTCCACCCGATCTCCCCCTCAGAAACGCTTGGCGTTGCTCTGAAGTAAAAGGTCCATACTCAACTATCGGAGGCTCAGCAAAACTCGGATCCCGAGAGCTCATAACATGTCCCTCTGGGATCTTGACAGGTTCGCCTTTGTAGTTGACTACCTTCGTCTTCGCAACCGCTTGGAGACGGCTGATACCCCGCCGAGCCGTGCCCGCCATCACCAGTGTCAAACCGCTGGCTCGTCCGATGTCCAGGGCCCAAGCCTCGGCTTTCTGTTGCGGTGTCGCGTCCTGGGATAGCGATCCCACTGCCTGGCCGACTCTCAACAACTGCAAGTGAGGAAAGGCAGCCTCGGCTCTTTCAAACCACGTGCCCTCCCCCCATACTTCACCAAGTCGCTCCCCGTAATGCAACCATGACAGGTCAGATTGGATCTGCTGGTGAGCACTACGCGACCAGAACGTGACTCCAGCAGCGAACTCTGGATCTCCACTCGCTATGGCCCATTCTTCAATCTTCTGTTGCCGCTCCGCCATCCATTTCTCGAACTTCTTCGCAAGCTCACCTGCCTGTCGGCCATCCGGATCGGTCCTATTGAGAGGATTGCTCCCGGCGTACGGGTAACGATTCCACATGCCGGGACCCGAACCAAACGCCTGAGACGGAGGTTGGACGAGAGTTGCAGGGACCACGTCGGGAAGCGACGTACCACCTTTGGCGTAACCGGTAAACGGTTTAGCCCCACGCTGGACCGTTTCTTTTCGCACCGATCGACCGGCCTGGTTACCCATCCGGCTGCCGGTTGACTCGGGAGGCGCGATCTCTTCCCGGACCCAATCCAAAGCGCGCAGGCGGTTGTGAATCGAGCCGGCGTGGACGAGTTCGTCGAACTTCGCCTCCCGTCCCTCAAACTCCGGGCTGGTCCACAAGGCTGGCGCGGCCGCCAGCGCCTCATACGTAAACGCCGCGACCGCGCGCGCTCGCGCCTGTTCGACGATGTCGGGCAGGGGGTCTTGTTGCAGGAAGCGGCCGAAGCGGTGGTCGTAGTAGCGGGCCAGGGCGTAGTCCAGTCCTGTTTCGTCGTCTCTCCGGTAGCCCGTGTATAGTACCCGGTTGGAGCCCCCCGATATGGTCTGGCCTAGCGGCACTGCCGGGATCAGACCGCCCCAGGCGTCGTATTCGTGCCGCTCAACGGGAGTTCCTTCTCCACTCGGTGTCAGCGTCCCCAGAGAAGTCGTCGAACCCAGCGCGTCTGAAAAATACCAGCGCTCTCCCTCACCAAACTCGGCTCGAATCAGGCCCTCAGCAAACTCGTAACTGGCCGTCGCGCGATCCCAACGGTCAAACTCGTTGGTGACGTGGATTTCCTCGCCGCGGTATACGTACTGGGTCAGTCCCCACGGCGTGTCCCGACTAATTCGGCGGCCTTGGAAGTCGTAATCGTAGATACCGACGACGCCTCTGCTCGACTCGGTCACCCGTCTGAGCCAGTCCAGACCGTCATGCTCGAAGTTCCGAACCTGACCCGACGACGACTCTTCCCGTTCCAGATTCCCGTTCGCGTCGTAGCTGATCAGGAGCGATCGACTCGCATGAAGCTCATCTGTGACTGCCGTCAGCTCGTTGGCTTCGTTGTAGGTATAGGTGCGGCTGACTGCCCGACCGGACGGGTCCTGCCCCGTCTCTGTCTGGCGGTTCCCCACCGCGTCGTAGGAGTACTCAACTGACGATCCCCCGCCGTAGTCCGCCCGGATCAGCCGGTCCAGCTCGTCGTACCCGTAGCTCAGCTCTCGCCTGACCTCACCGTCGACCAGCCGGATTTCCCCCACGCGATTGGAATTCGCGTCATAGCCGTAAACAAACTCCTCGCTGTGGCCAGGACCGATCTCGTTGCGCAGCGCCGTCAGCCGATCCGCCTCGTCATAGCGGTACCGGCGCACCATCTGGCCCGGGTAGCGCACTTCCTCCAGCAGGTTGTCCGCACGCCAGGTAAACCCGATCGTCGACCCACCCGGCAGAGTCGCACTTTCCAGCCGCCTGGCCCCATCCCAGGCGTACGTCGTCAGGCGGTTGGCCGCGTCCCGGAAGCTCACCACTTGGTCTGACCGGTCGTAGCCGAAACCCACACTCCGCCCGAATGGATCGGTCGCCTCGATCGGCCGGTTCCGCTGGTCGTAGGTTCGGCCGTAGGACCGCGTTTTCCCACCCGTCGTTTCACGTACCCCCACCAGGTTGCCTTCGGGATCGTACGAATACGCCCAGGACAAAAGCTCCCCGGAAGCCGAAGACACTGTTATCTCGATCGCCTGGTCTTCGGCGTCGTAGCTGGTTGACCGTACCTGCCCCTTGGGATCAATTCGGCTGGTAAGATTGCTGTTGGCGTCGTAAGCGTAGCTCCTCTCCCGGCCCAGTGCTGATTTGACTGTCTCAATCCGGTTCAGAGCGTCACGGATGTAACTTGTCGCCCGGTTGCCGTCAACATCCAGCGGGTCCGTGACCTTCACCAGGTTCTGAGCGGGGTCATACGCGTAGGTCCAGGTATTCTGAAGCGCATCTTGAACGACCGTCAGCGAACCTTGCTCGTTGTACTCGTAACGGGTCTCGTTACCCAGCGGATCGATGCGCCCACGCAGCAGTTCGCCGTCATAGATCCAGCGCGTCTCATTGCCCAAACCGTCCTTCCTGCTCACCACCCGACCCAGGCCGTCAAAAACCTGCTCAATCGTGCCCCCCGCCCCGTCGAAGTAGGCCACCAGGTTCCCAACGTTATCCCGGCTGAATATCTGCGTCCGCAGACCGGCGTGATCTGCCTTCTCGACCCAGTTCTCAACGCCGTATTCGTAGGCGACCACGCGCCCTTCGCCGTCCAGGTGTCGCGTCAGGTTGTCGTTGCCGTCATATTCGCAGCTGGCGAAGTCCTCCCCGCCCCGCTCCTCTTTAATCAGCCGGTCCAGCCCGTCATACACCTCGACTCGCCTCCCCCCACGGCCGTCGGTGATCGTGCGAGTCAGGCCGTTGTCGTCCTTGTACACAATCGTGGTGGCGTGCCCCAGACGGTCGGTGACTCTGGTCAGTCGGTTCAGTTCATCGTAAGCGTAGGAAGTCTCGTTCCCCCGGAAATCGGTTTCCCCAGTCAGGTTCTCCCCATCCCAGCGGAAGCTTTTCGCCTCCCCCAAGGCGTTCGTGACGGACAACAGGCGTCCGAGCGGGTCGTAACGGAAGGTTGTGGCGTGGTTATTGGCATCGGTGCGGGTGACGGCGAAGGCCGGATCGTGGTAGGAGAACCGGTCGACCTCGATCTGCCCCACCCGGCGGGTGAGCACGCGCCCCAAGTGGTCGTAGGTCTGGATGGTCTCCACTCCTCGCCGGCTGCTGTGGCGAATCAGATTTCCTTCACCGTCGTAAGTGAAGCTCTCTTCGATCGGAACCGGGGGAGCGCGCGTACTGTCGACCTCCGGATGATGCGTGACAAGCACCCGGTTCAGGCCGTCCAGCTCGTAGCGCCATTCTTTCCCACGTCCGTCGGTCAGCGAATACAGTCCTCCCAGTCCCGTATATTTGTGGATCGTTTTATCTCGGCCAAGACTGATTGAACCCGTCTCGCCGAAGGCCGAGAGCTCCCTGCGGATGGTATTTCCTCTGGGATCGCGGATGTCGACTTTGAGACCCTGATAGTCCCAGGTCGTCACATACGGCGAGCCGCTGCAGCTCGCGCACTCGATCTTCTCAAGAAGCACCCGGTCGAGCGCGTCGCGCTCGGTGGTTACTGTCAGCCCCCGATGCGGCTCGCGTCGCACGGTACGATGCCGGTGGTTCACAATGGAGTACTGCCAAGTTGTCTCGCGTCCCAGCGGATCTACTCGCTTGGTGACTCGGTTCAGGCCGTCGTATTCGAAAGTTGTTTTACGGCCGTTACGGTCCCAGAAGGCGATGATGTTTCCGTTTCCGTCCAGTTCCCAGCTCTCGGCATATCCGCCCTGAGCGCGCCCAATCAACCGATGCACCCCGTCGTATTTGAGCGTGCTCACGTTCCCGTACCGATCGATGACGCTTCTCGGGTTGCCGACAAGGTCTGGCTCAGGATCCGACTCCAGGCGATCTTCAATCTCGTGGCGTTCCAGGAAATTCAGGTCGTTATAAACATATTGGCTCCGAATTCCCCGCCGGTTGGTCTCCCACACCAAGTTCGAGTTTCCGTCGTAACCGAAACTACGGACGGAACTCACCCCGCCGTTGCCTGACTCCTGAATGCCGGTCCGCCGATCGAGCCCGTCGTAGGTGTATGAAATGACATGACTCTGTTCAAGAACGGCGCCATCGCTCCCCCTGCTCGTCGTCTGTTTGGTCTCCTTGGACAGCTGGCCTCCCATCCGATACTCATACTCGACCGACAGAGGCGTTCGAACTCCGGAAGGATCCTCCGTCACGCTGCGAACCACGCGGTCAAGCTTGTCATAGGAGTAGGTAATTGTCGGCCCGAGGGTGCTGCTGGTCGAGACCAGCCGGCTTATTTCGTCCCAGCTGTTGGTCGTAACGACAGTCTTTACATTGCCGGTGGCGTCCCGTTCAGTTTGCTGAACTATTGTCTGCGGATTGCCGTAGGGGTCGTATGCCTGGTACTCAGTGATAAGTCCTAACCGATCAATCACCTTCCGCAGCTGGCCGAGGTCGTCGTATTCGAACCTCATGGTCGAACCGTCTGAAAACCGCACTGATTCGACATCACCCGCGTAATTTAGCGTATAGCTTGTCATTCCCCGGTCATCTTCCACCCACGCCTGCCTGACGGCGTCCCAACGCTGGCTGTTGGCATCCCAGCGCGCCACCGGACGGTTGAAGGTGGGATCGAAGGTGGCCCGGGTCAGAATCCGCGTCTGCTTACCTCCGGCGCTCCCGGTCTGTTCCAGCCGGATGACATTACCGTTGTCGTCATGAAAATACCGACGCACCATTCCGCCGGGATCGGTCTCTTGGATTTTCAGTCCTTTCTTGTGGTCGTACTCAAACGAGGTTTGCGTCCCGGCGACCAAAATGGAGATCACCTTTTCCCGGTCGAGTTTATAGGTGGTCGGAATTCCTCTGCCGTCAGTGACATCCACGCTCGCGACCCTAATGCCGTCAAACGTATAGGTGAAGGAGTTACCCACACCTTCCGGGTAGTGGACAGCGGCGATTGGGAGTGTGGGGACGTTCTGGTTGAACTCGTAAGCAGTCTTCGAGCCGTTGGGGCTTATGATCTCCCGCAGGAGATGAGTCAGGTTCTCCGCCGGAACGCTGCCGCCCGCGCTGGGCTTGTAGGCATACGACCAGACGTAATCTTCGCTCGCCTCGCTTTCAACGCCCGGCTGACCTTCTTCCCCACCCGGAATCGAAACCGCCGTTCCCAATCGTCGTACCGACTCCAGATTGCCGTCTTCGTCATAGCGATACTCAATCTCAAGCCCGCCCGGCCCGGTGATGCGGCGAATGCGCCAGGCCTTGCCGCTGGCTGAGGTGGCGAAGTGATCCCGGATTACCGGAAGGCGCCCATCGGCTACGCAGGTTGAGGAACTATGTCCAGCCAGGAAGGGAAGCACCACTCCCACGAACGGTGCCAGCGCTTCTTCGTACTCGAAATTCAGGGCACGTCCGGATGCGTCAATAACCTGGACGAGGCGGCCCAGAGTGTCGTACCGGAGATCGATTCGGTTGTCATAACCGTCTGCGACGTAATCGAGATTCCCCATGTAGGACTGACGGTAATAGCTGTACGAATCACGCTCGAGCGCCCCAGGGAAGTGATGCTTGATATGCGCCTTGTTGTAGTAGTCGAAGCTGCCGTCGTCGTTTCGGACCAGGGTAGTATGAAAAGGCGACAGAGAGCGCATCACATGCGGCGCTTCCGGGAACGTCTCCCCCTGGGCATCACCCCCGATGATGGTGTAAAGACCGAGATGCCGGTTGTGAACCAGCAGCATCTGGTAGTTGTGATGCCAGCCGTAACCAAGCGGGCTGAAGACGTTGGCCGCTCCCTGATTGTAGGAACGGGTGAATTCCAGCGACAGACCCCGCCCCTTGATCATCACGTCGGTGTAAGTCAGCCCGAGGTGACCGGTTGCTAGGTCGATCCCGCCCACGATGGTGTGGTTCGGTACCCTCACATCGTTCGGGTTGGAGGCAATTTCCAGCGCCCCGACAATCTCCTCGGCGTAACCGTCCGGTAGCTCGGCGCGCAGTCTCAGTTCATACCTGCCGACTTCTAATCCAGCCAAGTCCAGTCTCTCGCTGTTCAGTCCGAAAGCCCGCCAGCCGCGGGTTTCCCTTCTATCGAAGCCACTGCCAACGCTGATCGTCACCACGGCGTTTGCGGCCAGTACGTAGGCATATGGGGACACTTCCACCTGTTCGACCAGCGGTCCCTGGGGCTGAACCTGAACAGTCGCCTGGTAATCGCCCACGAGGAAGCTCATGGGAATCGGCGTCCGCTCTGTTTCGTACTCTTCGAGCACGATCTGGGCCGTGTATTCGCTGGTCAGGTCAACCCGCTCCGAGTACCAAATGGCAGACCCGGTCTTCAGGTCGTAATCGGGCGAGTCGGCAAGAGCGGCAGTAAGCGTACTCACGACTTCCTCCCCCTTGCGTATCAGCACCTGCGCCGTTTCCATTTCCGACTTCTTGCCGAAAATCTGAAAGAGGATTTCGGCCGGGTAGAGCATGGGATGATCGGGATTGTGCCGATCTAAAATCACCGGGTTGGAGCAAAGTTGCCCGGCCTGCCCCGTCAGCCCGTGAACGAATACCTGCGCGACCGGCCGGGCGATGCCGATAGCGTATCCGCTGCTAGTCGAGACACTATGAACAAAGCCGTTCCGCACAGAGACCGACGTGCTCCCGGCCCAGTCTCCGGAGACCGCGGTCACCAGGCGCGGAGCCGTCGGTTTGGAGAAATCCACGACCGACAAGCCGCCGCTCGAGCTGATGTAGACGAGGCCATCCTCCACTGCAAGATGGCTGGTCGCCCCGGCAATCCCCTGCTCTGCTCGCGAAACTACCGCGAGAAGCGTCATCGGGTGTGAGGTCGCGTCGTAGATGCGAAGGTCCTCTGAAGTGAGAACCAGGACCAGGTCCCTCCGCTGAGAGCCTACGCCAAAGTCCGCCACTGCCTGCACTGCCAGCGGATAGGCACCGCCTAGCTGGATCCAGGACAGGATGCGTCGATCGCCGTGGGATCCTCCACCCAAGAAACCGTGCACCCCGTCAAAGGCATTCGGCATTCCGGCCGCCAGGACAGCGCCGGAACCGCTGTCAATCGCGAAAGCTACCGGCATTGCGCCGGCCGGCCACCCGTCTTCTCCCGGCACATCCTGGGTAATCACCGAGACCGCGGTCGCCATCGCTGGAATTGAGGGATCGTTACTTTGGTACAGAAGACTCTGCACAATCGCTTCCTGCCCAAACCCCGCGTATGGAGTGACAGCCTTGTATTGCGGGTTCTCCCACCCCTGCAGCACCGCATCGTGCCACAAGCTGATCGCCCATTCGACATCCACGACAATCAGGCCTCGATACGGAGCGTTCCCGATATAAGCCCGCCCGTTGTGCAAGGCGACCGCTACCGGAACCGCACTCAAATCTTGGGGAAAATAAAGCGAGACCACACCGATGATGGAGCGATCGGAAAGGCCTTCGGGATCATCCAGATTGATGATCCAGAGATTGGCAGCCCGATCCGGTAAGGAGGGGCAAACAGCAGTGACCACCCCGATTCTTGAAACCACTCCCTCGCCTGCCACGTACTGGGTTTCGCTGGAGACAGCCAAGTCGATTGCGTATTGAGGCAGGCGCAGCCGGCTGAGTTGTTTTGGATATCGTGGATCGACCGTGTCGTAGGCAACAAGGTTGGAGCTGAACAAAGAGTCAGGCTCCAACACAAAGGCATAACGGCCCTCGGCAGACACCCGTAGTCCGGGATTCTCAGGGGTGTGCGACAGCTGCGCGCCGGCGTACGTCGTAAAAGAACTTGTAAACTCCTCCGGGTCGTCGTCCGGATCCTGGTTCAGCCTCTCGTCGTTTGAATCTACTACGTCAATGGTCACATGCAGCACATAGGTTTTTCCCCCAACCAGCGCGCTCTCCGGCTTGAAAACAATGCTCGATACGCTACTCTCTGGCGTCACTGGCAGGCCACCCGAGAGAATCTCTCCGCCTGTTATCGATCCGTCCGGCGCCTCCAGGAAAACGGTGGGACTTGCGCCCTGGCCACTGAGGTTCCGTACCGGCTCAGAGAATTCCAGGCGGATCTCAGTCATGATGTCAACATCCACGGCCCTGTCCTTCGGGGAAACGGAAAGGACAAAAGGAGGGCCTTCCAAAGGCGGCCGAAAGTTCGGGTCACGCAGCACCACGAACTGATAGTCGGCGCGGCCGACTCCCCCCACGCCATATCCGGTGACTTCGACGAGGTAGCCTCCTTCAGCCGGCGCTTCCAAAATGGCGGAGTACCGGCACCCGGCCGTGCAGTCGGGTGTCAGGACTTGCCATTCAAGCTCCTCAGCCACCGGCCCGCCCTGCGAAACAGTCCCGCGGATCGGCGAAAGCGGCTGATCGGAGTCAACGATAATCTCGATAACCGCGCCCGGGCGGGCGATCCCAAGGTCGGGCAGCGGATCGCCCGCACCCGGTTCGAGATTGACCTGGCGGGCGTTGATGTTCAAAACGGGCGGGATATTGGCAAAGGAGATAGCCGGGCAGGGCAGTAGACCGTCGACATTGGCATAACTGAATCCCTGCAAACCTTCGAGAAACTTGACCAATTCGCCCGTCTGCGGGCCGAAGCCACTGATGTTTGTCCCCGAGGAGGCTTGTCGATGGTTCACCTCATCGAAGAACCGGACGATATTTGTCGGCGGCGCCATCGTCACGTCAAACAACGCGTAGAGTCCGTCCCGATTGGTACGGGCTGTCACCTGGCCACGCAGCGTTGGACCCGCCGCCGGACTCATACACAGCACTCCCGCCACTGGTGGGCGCCCCACCTCACAGCCGTCTCGTACCCAGCCCCAAAGCACGTGCGAATAGACCGGCGTAAAGAAATAAATCATGAAGGTGTCCTGCACTCCGTACACCCCCATGAACGGAAGGGAGGTGGTCTTGAATCGCCCCTGGGAGACCACCGCTGAGGTCACCGATTCCCAAACCTCGACCTCTTCGCCGGTCTCCGGATCAATCGCATGAGAGGGAGTCAGACAAATCGCCCGGCGGCCTTCCGGCAAACCTGGAGGAGCTGCCACTTCGACGTGCAGCTCCTTTTCCAAAGTGAAATTGCCTCGGGTCTCGATCCTGACACCTGCGCCGAAGGGCACATTGGCCGGGTCCATCGGCGTGCCGGGGAGTCGAGGTATGGTTATCGAAGATTCAGGCGCGTAAGACAGACGAATCTCCGCAAGCCCTTTGATCGAACCCGGTTCTATCACGAGCGAGATTGCGCCGTCGGCGCTGGTCACCGTTCCGCCGCTCGGCCCCACCGCTGCAAACCCGTCAGGACTCCGAAAAGCGCCTTGGACCACTTCATAGTCAACGCCGCTCGGCTGACGAACAATAATTCGGATGTCATCACCGGGGTGAGCCAGAAGACGCAGAGCCAGTGGCCCGGTGCCCGCCATTACTGTAGAAGTCGATCCCCGGCTGTGATTGAGTGCAATAACCGTCGAACCTGGCGGGACCCGGCCCGCCGGGATAGTAATGGTGACGTAACCGGATGAATCAGGGCAGCTGATCGAAACCGCAGCAGCGGTCAGTTGGCTCGCGGCAGGCTGAACCGCCGCGGTGGTAAAGCTCGAGCTAAAATCGGCTGCCAGGGGATGTCCGTAGAGATCCCGAACCGCAGTTGTCAGGGTAACGCGGTAGCCACCTCCGGGAACGAGGGCCGCGGAAGGAGTAAAGGTGGCGGCCTGGCGGCCGGGCAGAACTACGATCATACCGGCCACCGGATGTCCGGACGCGGTTGTGACCCTGAAAGATGATCCCGTCAGAGATGCCTCGGTTATCGGCTTCGTGAAGCTGACGCGGATAGAGGTGGATACCGGAATGTCCACTGATCCGGGAGGTGGCGTGATTGAAGCGACTGCAAGCGGTGTGGATGCCACCTGGATGATGGTTTCGACGTGCGAATCCTCTGTAGTCAAAGCCGCAACGGCGCTCCCGGTTTCGTCTGCATTCAAAGCCGCCGCCGAAAGCTGGTTAAGCACGTCAAGGCCAATACCGGCTTGTCCCGGAAGAAGGTAACGACCGTCGGCCGGCGTAAGGTCAAGAAATGGATTGGTATCAGCGCTCACCCGCACTGCTGCAACCGGGCCGAAAGCGTTGGTCACGGTTCCGGTGAGATAGCCGAAGGGCTTCGGCATCTTCACGAAGACGTAAATGCCTCCTTCGGTTATTCCCGGTGCCAGGCCTGCCGGCATAGCAGGGGGCGTGATGGTTGATTGCAACCGGCCGTTTACTTTGATGGCACGCCCGACGAGCTTTGGGCCTCGGCGGTCGCCGACCGTGATGACCCGAGCCAGGACGACTCGAGTGCTGTCGGCCGAGACGTCGGGCAAAGACAGCTGCGCACTTGAGGCCAGAGTCCTCCCGCTCAGATCCAGGAGCGCTCCGCCCAGAATCTCGAAACCCTCCGGAAGCCCGAGCGCCAGTTCGTCAGCACCAAGAGCTTTCAGAAAGACCGGGGTAGGGTCGTGAAGCGCGCCAGGAGGAAGCACCAGCTCAGCTCCACCGGCCACACGAATGGTGGCGCCGCTCGGACCGACCAGTTGCCCGGGATCGGGTTCAGCCGGACGGATGGCGACGCGAAGATTGGCGGCGCGAAAGTCGGCCAGAGGAAGATCGAGGATTGTCGGCGTCGCCGGAAAAGTGGCCGCCAGGCGGTTGGGATTCTCCAAACTGGCGGCCGGATACGAGTACATTACGAAGGTCTGAGCTGCCCGCTCGACCAACTTCGGTTCGGTTTGGGCGCGCAGGTCGTAGCGCTCGTCAAAAGAGGCCTCGCACCAAATACCAGAGGGGATTTTGACGGATGGATCAGCGGTAATTCGGATGATAGAACGTGCTTCGGGACTGTACAGTGCTATCGGCGGTGAAGCGGTCGCAAAGGCAACCGCCGAGCTTAATGCGGAGTGCGCAGCCGGCGAACCTGAAGCGAGTGCCTCACCGCGAATCGGAGCAGGTGGAGCGGTCGCGCCTGAATCCGGAACCACAAAGGCATACTGTCCGAATCGATCGAGGTATGCACTGAGGGAGCCATCAGCGCCGGGTTGTACGCGCGACTCGACGGCATACCAGCAATGAGCGGATTCGTCGTAGAAGACGAGGGCCAGCCAATCGGGCAGAGCTTCGGGGAGGCCAGAAGTTGCCGCCCCCGGCGAGATCACCAGATGAACTGGCGACGAAAAGGGTTCGAAAGCCCCCGGAGGCCCATCTAAAGGTCGGAAGTCGACCACTGCCCCGGGGACCGGGGACCATCCGAAGGGAAGCACTCCCATAAGCCCCTGGGGTGAGACCGCCGTGAGGCGAACATCCAGCGTCGAGGTGAAGGTTCCCGCTGCAATCGTCGCCCGCAACCGGCCCGAGTCTCCGGTCGCCTCCCCGCCGTTCGGCCCGATCTCGTTTGAACGGTCATCAACCGGAGTCAGGCGGGCATCAAGCAGCCATGATCCTTGTCCGGCCTCGAGCGAAAAATCACGCTCGCAAGGGGTATGTTCTGGCTTCACAAAGCGGGCCACACCCTGCGAAAGCGGCGAGACAAAAAACCAGGCGCCGTCGGTCCCGCTTTCCGCCGACGCTCCATCCGTGGAGACGACTGTGACGTCCGGAAGCGGATAACCGGTCACATCGTCAAACACGCGTCCCGCAACTCCTCCGGGACCGGCCACTCGCATTTCACCGGAATCGACGCCGATCCGCCCGCTTGCATCCCAGGCGAGGACTGAAACGCTGATCCGTTCTCCGGGCTGGCGACTCTCCGGTATGACGTAGGTGAACTCAAAGGGAGGTGTCTCGAACACGGCCTGCTTCTGACCATCGATGCTCAGCTCGACGGAAGTCAGCCGGTAGTTGTCACTAGCCTCAGCCGAGATAAGGTAGGAGGCGCCCGGGAGCACGATCGAGGGCAGAGAGACGAGCGAGACCTGGGGCGAAGTCAAATCGCAGGTTACAGAAATTGTTTGCGAGGCTGATTGACCCAAAGAGTCAATAGCAACCACGGTTATCGCGTTCAGGCCGTCGACCAGGTTTATCGAACGGGTAAACTCTCCTCCAGCAAGCGTGGCCGGTTGACCGTTGACGGTAACCGTGAGCGAAACTTCCGGGGACTCAGAACTTACACGCCCGGCGACCGTCACGGCGCTTGAGGCGAGGAAGACCCCGTCGGCCGGATGAGTGATTGAAAGCGCTGGCGGTCCGGGATTTCTCCTGGTTACGCGGATTTCGGCGCGGCCGATGTTGGGCGGCACGGCTCCGTCGGCCGCCAGGACGCTGATGAGATTCTCGCCCAAAGTCAAAGG